>JAGQOO010000200.1 GCA_020427345.1 Phycisphaerales bacterium
GGAACAATGACGACATTGCGGGCGGCTTCGAGCATCATCGCCGCTTCTTCGGCGTCGACCTTGCGGAATGTCACCGGGCCGCTGGCGCCCGTCGGGCCAGCCGCGCCGCCGGAATCCTGTCCGAACCCGCCGGCGAGCACGTTCACCAGCGAGCGATCCATCGCCTTGCACATGATCATCGTAAGAATCAAACCTGACGCGCCGACGAGCGCGCCGCTGATGATCAGTCCGAAATTGTTCAGCACAAAGCCGGTCGCGCACGCGGCGATACCGGAATACGAGTTGAGCAGCGACACGACGACCGGCATGTCGGCGCCGCCGATCGGTATCGTGAAGAAAACGCCGATGGCCAGCGAGATCAGCAGCAACAGGACGACCGCCCATGTCGCGGTGGGGGAGAAGGCGAGCGTGAGCGTCAGCGCGAGCGCCGCCGCCATCATAACGAAGTTGATGACATGCTGCGCGGGGAACGTGACCGGGTTGCTTAACCGAATCCCGGCAATGGTCATGCCGCGCAGCTTCGCGAACGCGACGAGCGATCCAGTCAGCGTCCACATGCCGATCAGCAGGCTCAGCCCGATCGCGACGGCCGTATCGGCCATCAGCGGGTCATCGCCGTGCGGCCGCCAGAACTCGCCCAGCGCCACGACGGCCGACGCCGCTCCGCCGGAGCCGTTGAATAGGGCGACCATTTCTGGCATGGATGTCATCGCGACGCGCATGGCGCTGAAGGCGCCGATGACCGAGCCGACGATAATGCCGGCTGTGAGTACGCCGATGCCGATCACGCCCTTGTCAAACAGCGTGATGATGACGGCGACCAGCATGCCGGCCGACGCGACAATGTTGCCTTTGCGGGCGGTGCGCGGCGACGACATCATCTTGATGCCGAAGACGAACATGATCGCCGACGCGACGTAAATGATGCGCTCAACGAAGGCCATGAAGCCGGAATGCGACGCGCCGGCGACTTCCACAGCTTCCGTAGCCGTGTCCTGCAGGGCGAGAATCCAGTACGCGAGTGAGTTCATTTGCCGAAAGCCGCCTTAGCGTTGCTTAAATTTTGAGAGCATGCGATCCGTCACCAGAAATCCGCCGACGACGTTGATCGTGGCGAAGACGACGGCCAGAAATCCGAAGGTGTAACTGATCGCCCCGTTGGCGCCGCACGCGATCAGAATCGCGCCGACGATCGTGATACCGGAAATGGCGTTGGCGCCGGACATCAGCGGCGTGTGCAGCGTCGGGGGAACCTTCGAGATGATCTCAAACCCCAGAAACACCGCCAGGGCCAGAATCGCCAGGTTGATTCCAAGCGTCTCAAGCATGCGCGTCAACTCCCGCTTTCGGTCAGAACCTGCTTCGCTCTTTCGTTTACGACTTCGCCGTTTTCCGTCAGCATGCAGCCGGCGATGATCTCATCGTCGCGGCTGATCTTCAGTTCGTTGTCTTTCCAGAATTCGAGCATGAATGACGTCAGGTTGCGCGACCACAACAGACTGGCGTGATAGGGCATGCTCGATGGGAGATTCAGCGGGGCGCAGATCGTCACGCCGTGCGCTTCCGCGGTTTCGCCCGGCTTTGTCAGTTCGCAGTTGCCACCCGCTTCGGCCGCGAGGTCCACAATAACCGAACCCGGCTTCATGTTCTTGACCATGTCAGCCGTGATCAGGCGCGGCGCTTTGTAGCCGCCGATCAGCGCGGTCGTGATAACGACATCGTTCTCCGCGCACCGATTGGCGATCAATTCCCCCTGCTTGCGATAGAAGTCAGCCGAGAGCTCGCGGGCGTAGCCGCCTTCGGTCGTGGCGCTCTCTTGCGTCTCCACGCCGACCCAACGGCCCGCAAGGCTTTCGATTTGCTCACGAACTTCGGGCCGCGTGTCGGTGGCTTCGACCGTCGCGCCCAGCCGTCGCCCCGTCGCGATCGCCTGCAAACCCGCCACGCCCGCGCCGATGACGAACACCTTGGCGGCGAAGACGGTGCCGGCGGCAGTCATGAACATCGGGAAATAGCGCGGCAGTTCGTTCGCCGCGATAATCACCGCTTTGTAGCCCGCGATGTTCGCCATCGATGATAGCGTGTCCATCGACTGGGCTTTGGTGGTTCGCGGAATCCAGTCGGTGGAGAATGTCGTTACGCGCTGCGCGGCGAGGCGCTTGAGCGCGTCAGTGTGTCGCTGTGGCACCAGGCTGCACAACAGGCGAGCGCCGTTGGGCAGCAGCTTGGTTTCCGCGTCAGACGGCGGTTGCACTTTGCACACGAAATCCGCCTTGGAAAGCGCAGCCTTCGCATCCGCCGCGATTTCCGCGCCGACCGCCGTGTAGTCGGCGTCGAGAAAACGCGCCGAAGTTCCGGCGCCCGCCTCGACGGTGACGCTCAATCCCGCTTTGACGAGTTTCTTGATGGATTCGGGCACGAGCCCGACCCGACGTTCGCCGGGCAGGGTCTCTTTGATGACACTGACTTTCATTCGATTCCCGTCGCAGACTCGCAACCGCGGCCAGATTTACAACTCCCGCGCCGGCGGCATTGTAGCGTGACAGGCGTGACGCGAAAGGCGGTCAGCCGCGTTGAAACCACTGAGACCGGCGAGGAGATCAAACGAGGCTGGCTACTTCCAGAGGATACGATGGCCTTTACCTTGGCGAGGGCGGCGGGCACGATCCGGAAGGCCATGCAACTCAGCCTTTCCTTGGTTGACCCAATCGCCGAGCCACGCGATCAAGTCGGTTTCCCAGACCAGTGGGTGGGACAGAGCGATTTCCCAGGCTCGGTCATACGGCACCGACCCCAACCTCGAGAGCTCGGCATGGACTTCGTCACTTGCAACGCGCGTGTATCGGTCGCGCAGATCGGTGTAGTGCGCGATGTTGTGAAGGTCCGAGGCTTCAAACATCTCGGTTTGTCGTGACCGGGTGACTCTCAGTCGCTGCTGCGCCCTTCCTCGCGATCGCTCCATGACCTCCATTGCCTTCTTCTCGGCTTCCTTGAATACCTCCAGCCCCTTGGCGTCGCGCGTCCCGTATACCAGGTGAAAGTGGACGCGGTCTTTCTCCGGATGAAGAACAATCGCGTTCCCAATGTAGGGGAACTCGCCCGCCTCACGTACCGCATCCGAATAGCACCTAAGTAGCGCGTCGTCTCGGTCCACGCCAACCTTGCCTTCTACTCGACGGCGATACTCGGCCGAGCCAAACACGCGATCGAGACTCTCTTGAAGAGACTCCCGGGAATCCCCAGCAAATCGCGTGATGAAGCTCGTCATCAATGTGATCAACACCTCGGCTGGCTTGATTCGCATTAGCGGGCGAATCACTTCGATCGACAGCCCTTTCCAGCCTTTCGGATCAACAAAAACAAATGAAAAACCGCGACTGGCGTTTGCGAACGCCACTATGTCTTGGATTGAGTCCTCTAGCGGCGCGTTCTTCGTTCTGATTTCCACATCAGTTTGACGCTGAGAGAATTCGCTTAGTCGCTTGTACGCCGCCTCGTCCTTCTCAATAAAGAAGCATCGCAGGCCCAGACGTGGTCGGCCGGCTTGTTCCCGTCGAGCGGCTAGATCATCACGGGCTCGACGCAGTTCCGTGAGAGCCAGGGCGAAGGAACTATCCGCGAGTTCCTCGGATCGCGCGTTCCAAGGCCCCGAGAAACAATCGATATATGTGATGGCGTCAGCCCAAGACCCGATGATGTACGCAAACCGCCTGAGATACTGCCGAAGAATCGTATGTTTGACGAGCGTCTGCTCTCGGCCGTCATACAGCGACATTTCCATTGGCGATCATCCGACGAGCAGCGTGAGTGGAACTACGCCTCGGGATATCCCGCTAGCGCCAGGACGTGACGGCATCTCGTCGTAGGTTCGGCCGTCCAATTCGCGCCCGGCCTTGCTCTTCCGAGCCCCACCCCATTGCTTGAAGAAGAACGGAACGCCTGCCGATTTGCATTGATCCCGCAACCTGACAACCCAAGCGCGCTCCATTTGACGCGCACCGTGGCCGCTTTCTCCTCCAACAATCACCCAATCCACTCCGTTCAGGGAAACTCTTCCGAGGTCTTCCAATAGGGGCTCTACCGAGAGGAATCGCATGGCGGCCCCAGATTCCCTCAGGTGCTTGATGCGGGGAAGACCGTGCTTACGGTTTTCAACGCTGACACCCCACCAAATGTGGGGCAAGTCTGCCACCACGCGAAGTCGAGTTCTCAGCAAGTCCCGCAGGCGTTGAGACCTCTTTGTCAGGACCTGAAATGTATGCCAGTTGGCCGCCTGCATCACACGGACGCATTGCTCGATGTAGCCGTCCGGGATATCCGGGTGAAACAAGTCGCTCATCGAGTTTACGAAGATGGTTCTGGGCGTTTTCCAATGGAGTGGCTGGCTGATCTTCTCGGGTACGAGTCGGAGGTCAAAGCCCTGCTCGTATGGGTGATTCGGAACGCCGCGAAAGCGCTCAGCAAACGTGCATGCGTAGCAATGCGCGCAGCCCGGGCTGATCTTGGTGCAACCCCGTACGGGATTCCAAGTAGCGTCGGTCCACTCGATTTTTGACTTATCGCTCATATGAACCCGGCATGCTAACAAAACCCAAACACACTGTCAAGCCGAATACAAACCCCGTTCACGCACATACGCCTCAACCGCCCGCGGCGTCAGCCATCGGACGCTTTGGCCCGCCTCGATCCGTTGCCGAATACCGGTCGCGCTGATGTCGATTCGCGGCGACGGCAGGATATGTGCGCGAATGTGCTCAATCTGCTCCGGACGCAGTGTGTCGCGCAAGTGGGCGGTGTCCTCGACATAACCCGCCCGCGCCGCGGTCACCAGCGTGCAGGCGTCCGCCAGTTCGCCGACGTGATACCATGTATGCAATTCGGCAAGGCTGTCGGTGCCGATCAGCCAATACAGCCGCTCTTTCAACTCGCGCTGAAACGCCTGAACGGTGAGCAGCGTGAAGTTCGGTCCCGACTGCCGCGCCTCGTAGTCGCTGACGGTCAGCATTGGATCGTCGTAGGTCGCCAGTCGGCACATCTCGAGCCGGTCCTCGATCGGGGCGAGGCCGACGCGCTCCTTGTGCGGCGGCGTCCGGCTAGGGATCAGTATCGCAGCGCGCACATTCAGCCGTTCGGCCACTTCTCGGCAGACGATGAGATGACCGTGATGGACCGGGTTGAACGAGCCGCCGAACAGCAGCACGCCCGCGCGTTCATTCATGCGCGCATCTTACGCGACAATGCGGTCGGCGAGGGCGGCTTCGAGTGCGGGCAGGATTTCGCGGATTTCGGTCAGCCGCGGGTGCAGGTGCAGCGCTCGGCGGTAGTAAGAAACGGCGGCCGCATACTCGTCGCGCTCGACCGCGATATGCCCGAGCGTCGCCAGGGCCGCGAAGTGATAGCGATTTAGGCGGGCAGTCTCGGCGTATGCCTTGGCCGCTTCGTTGATGCGCTCCAGACCGTGCAGGGCCAAGCCGCGCTGGTGATGCGCTTCCGCGAAGGGGGGTTCGAGGTCGCAAAGGCGGGACAATATGTCGAGCGCGATCGCGTCATTGCCCGAACGCAGCGCCCGAACGCCAAGCGCCAACCGTTCGACGGACTCGGGGGAGCCGCCGCGCATCCATAAATGCCACAGGGCTTCCTCGGCCACGGCGGCAACGTCATCGTTGTTGTGTCCCAAAAGCGCGACAAGTCGACAGGCCGTGCTTTGGCTGCCGACGATACCAAGCGCCCAAGCCGCCATTCTTACGTGGTCAATCTGAGCGGATTCGAGGAATTCGAGCAGCTCCGACGCAGTCCACGCGTCTCGCAACACTCGATCGGCCGCGACATAGTCCCGTCGCTCAAAGGCCGAACGCATCGAATCGGCGAACTCAATCATGTTCGCGTCTGCTGACACGCGCAGTGTCTCCCCGAAGCTAATAGGTATCGCGACTGGCGCGACCCGAGTGGGCGACAGAGGGGTTTGGGGAGCCTTCGTCGACCGCCAGCGGATCAGCCGCGTAGCGAGAAATCACTCGTCTACTCAAGCCTAGGCGCCGGTTTTTCGCAGGTCAATCAAACTGCGTGGAAGTATGGGTAGATTGGGGCCCCGGAAGCGGGCACGGACGAATGATGACTCATAATAATGAGG
>JAGQOO010000201.1 GCA_020427345.1 Phycisphaerales bacterium
TGGCGGCGGATTCTTCGAAGTGCTCGAACTCATCCGGGTTCATCAACACGGGCTGATAGCAGCTGGCGGCGTTGATCATCGCCGACAGGATCGCCATCGGATGGGCCGTAGACGGGAACCCCTCGAAGTGGTTGCGCAGCCCCTCGTGGACCGCCTCGTGCTCGGTCAACAAGCCGCTGAACCGCGAAAGCTCGTTGCGCGTCGGCAACTCGCCGAAGATCAGCAGATAGGCGGTTTCGACGAAAGTCGATTGCTGGGCAAGCTCGTCGATCGGATACCCGCGATATCGCAGGATTCCCTTCTCGCCGTCAATGAACGTGATCTGGCTTTCGCACGCGCCGGTATTGCCGTAGCTATCATCGAGCGTGATCCACCCGGTCTGCCCGCGCAGCTTCTGAATGTCGATGCCGACTTCGCGCTCTGTGCCGATGACGACCGGCAGCTCAACCGATTTGCCGTTGTAGGTAAGCGTCGCTTTGTCCGCCATGACTCGTTCCGCCTATTGAAGCGCGTCGGTGCGCTTCTGCCCTGTCGAAAGAACGCCGCCGCCCAGGCGCCGCCGTTTCGACCTCAACCGTTCGCTTCAAACTCGAGCAGCGGCGAAATGTCGTCCATCCGCTCGAGACTCATGCATTGCTCCACAATGCGACCGGCCGTCGCGCTGCTAACCACGCCATCCGCCAGCTTGTTGAACTTCGAGACGACCTCGTCGTCTGTCATCGGGTTGCCAGCATGCCCGCGCGGGTAGGTGACCATCTTCTCGATCACCTTGCCGCCCTTGAGTTCGATGATCAGCTTGTTCGGGATCCCTTCCGGGTAGCCCGCATTACAGACGTCCGTCTCCACGATCCTGATCTTATCCAGCAATCCGAGCGCTTTCGGGTCCTTGATCTTCTCATCGGTAAAAGAGGCCCGGGTGACATCCCCGTCTATCAAGGCGCACGCCACGCAGAAGCCCATGCTGTGGTCGGCCGTCTCGCGGCTGGTCGGGCGCCACTTCTCCGGCTCGCTGCCGATGATGCTGACGGCCGCCTCGAAACTCTCGATCAGGATCTTCTCGATCAGGTCGATTCCGCCCGGAATCTCCTCGCGCAGTTGCAGGGCCGCGTCAATTGCGGATTGCGAATGATATTCCGCCGGCCAATACTTAATATAGGTCCGATTGATCATCCAATCGTCCGGGCCGGTGCTCCAATTGAGATGAAATGGGCCGGTCACCATTTTGAACAGGCCCTTTGGCCCTTCAAAAATCTCGTTCGGCCCGGTCATCCCCTCCTTGGCCAGGTTCGCGGCGAACACGCCGTTGCGGGCCGCGTTCGAAAAAGCGCATGCCTTCCAGTCGGAAATCTGTCCCGTGCGAGTCTGCCGGGTGGCGAAGTTGCAAACACCCGCAAGTCCAAGCGCATGAACCATTTGCGCCGCATCCATCCCATGTAGCTTCGATGCCGCCAGGGCCGTGGACAGCGCGCCGTAATACACGTGGTCCCAGCCGTGTGCGCGCAGCGAAGCCGCATCACAAAGGCGACACTGCACTTCGTACGCCAGCACAATGGCGGCGAGGATGTCGCGGCCGCCTGCTTTCGCCATTTGGCCAACTGCCCAGCAAGCGGGGATGTTGTCGCTTGGGTGGGCCGGCTCAAGGCTCAGATAGGTGTCGTTGAAGTCGAGATAGCGGACGAGGGCGCCGTTGGTGAACGTCGCCAAGTCGGGCGTAGTGCGCTTCTTACTGCCGAGAATTGAGGCGCCGCCACCGAATGGGACGCGTTCGGCGATGGCGCGGGTTACGCGGGCGGGTCGGCTCTTCCATGCTCCGAGAGCGGTTCCGATCGAATCGAGTACGCGCCGTTTGGCCTCATGAATCGCAGCGTCGCCCAGTTGGTCAAACGTGACAGCCTGCGCGTGCCGCGCGAGCTGATGCGCAACGGTTTCCATGTCATCCTCCGCCCTAAGAGTACGCCCAAAGTGTGGTTATTCGCCGGGCCCCGGATTGTGGCAGAAACCGCGGATGCTGGCAAATGCGCGGCTGCGTGAAAACACAAAAGGCGTAAGCCGGCGCGGTGAGCTGCGCTTGTGTTGCCGGGTTTCCGCTGCACGGGTAGCCTCACATGTGAAGACGCGCCTCACTTCGGCAAATGGAGCTCGTAATGAACCTCACTAGACGCGAAATGCTCGGCTCGGCCGCCATCGTCGGCGGCTGGATGGCGTTGGGAGCCGACGCCGCCTTCGGCGCCAATTGGCAGCCCTCCGGCGGGGGCGATCCGTACACTTTGCCGCCGCTGCCATACGACTACGCCGATCTCGAGCCGCACATCGATGCCCAGACAATGAAACTTCATCACGATATTCACCACGCCGGTTATGTGCGCAAGGCGAACGAAGCGCTGGCGGAACTTGCGCAAGTCCGAGTTCAGGGTGGAGATGCTGTGTCCCGCGTGCGCACGCTGACCGACGCGCTTGCGTTCAATCTCTCCGGCCATCTGTTGCACAGCGTGTTCTGGAGCAACATGGCCAAGAACGGCGGCGGGGCCCCGGATCCCGAAAGCCGGCTTGCGTCGATGATCAAGCGCGACTTTGGATCACTCGCCGCGCTCAAGGGGCATTTCAATGCCGCCGCCGGCCAGGTGCAGGGCAGTGGCTGGGGCATATTGGCGTATGAGCCAAACTCGCAGCGGCTGCTCGTGCTCGAAGCGGAGAAGCATCAGAACTTCAGTGTATGGGGCGTCGCGCCACTGATGGTGATCGACGTGTGGGAGCACGCGTATTACCTGAAGTACCAGAACAAGCGGTCTGAGTACATCACCGCCTACTGGAACGTCGTCAACTGGGCGAACATTAACGAGCGCCTTGAAGCCGCCGCCGGTTCCGCTGGCCAGGCCTGATCGACGCCGACAGTCCGGTGAACGAACGCGTGCCGACCGAGCCCGTTACGATCGAACCCCTCGCGCCGCGCACGCCGGCGACGCTGCGCATCGTGGTAGTCATCCTCGCGATCGCGCCGATCATTCTGATGTCACAGGTGCTCGCGCACTGGCGGCTGGATGTTGTCGACGATCAGCTGTTTGGTTTCTTCGGCTGGCGCATCGCGCATGGCGCAACGGTCTATCTCGACGTCTGGGACAACAAGCCGCCGGGGATCTACTGGATCAACGCGCTGGGCTTTCTGCTCAGCGGCGGCGAGGACTACGCCGGCGTGATCGCGATGTGCGCGACCGCGCTAGTCGGCACGCTCGCCGCATTCTACGTCGCCGCGAATACCGTCTACTTCACGGGCGCGGCGGCGCTCGGCACGATTCTCGCCAGTTTCTACTTCACGCACGGCTACTACCAGGGCGGCGCGAATCGCACTGAGACATTTCTGATGCTGTTCGAAATGTCCGCGGTGGCGTTGTACATGACCAGCCACCAACGCGATCGAGCGTGGCGCTGGCTGCTCGTCGGCGAGCTGTGCGGCGCGGCATTTTTCTGCAAACAGGTCGGGCTGGCGGCGTGGGGCGCCATGGGGCTGCACACGATCCTGTTGGTCGTGTTTAGGGATCTAAGTTGGCATTGCGGCCTGCGCCGCTGCCTGCTGCTGCTTGCGGGATTGTTGCTCACGACGGCGGGCGTTTGCGCCGTGTTATGGGGGCAGGGCGCGCTCGAGGCGGCGTGGTTCGCGATGTTCGAGGTCAACCGCGCGTACATGGAAGTCGGTCGCTCAAACCCCACCGGCAACTTCGTTAACGTGTACATGCTGAAAGAGCACTACCTGCTCGTGATGAAGCTGCCGTTCCTGATGGCGATCGCGGCGATGATCCACGCGGCGCTGTGGCGAACGCGGCCGGCGTTTCGGCCGCGCCAGATCGCCGACGCGATCACGCTACGCGCGAATCGATGTCCGCGCAGCATGGTGTTCTTCCTGATCTGGTTCCTCGTGGCGTTCTATGGCGCCGTGCTGAGCCCGCATTACTTCCGGCACTATCTGCTCCCCACACTGCCGCCGTTGCTGCTGATGGCGACGTACTTGATCAACGTCATCAAGGGCGAGATGCGGCTGATTGATCGCATGCAGCAGCGCGCGTGGGTCGCGGCGGCGTTCGTCGCCATCGGCTACTTCGCGTGGGATGCGGTTGTGCGGCAGTGGGAGGAAGTGTCAAAAGTCTGGCTCGACCGCGACCCGAAGCGCGGGCCCGACGGCGAGTGGGTGTACAAGCTGACCGACTGGGAAAAGACGGGCGACATCATCGCCGCGCACACAGAGCCGGGCGAAGCTGTGCAGTGCTGGGACTATCTGCCTGGCGCCTATCTGCGCGCGAAACGCCCGAACACGTCGCGATATGCGACCGTCGAAAAGGTGCGCCACCTGCAGGGCACGGAGATGGAGACAATCATCTCGGACCAGATTCGGGAAGCGCTACTCGCGCACCCGCCGCGCATTCTGTGCATTCGCACCGGCGATTACGACTGGTTCACGCATCCGGAGAACTACGCCGGCAAGCCGTTGATCGAAATTGAGGCGTGGCTGGGCAAGTGGGCGCAGGAGAACTACGAGCCGATCGAGACGCTGTCGGCGGAGGATGACGTGACGGTGTTCATGCGGAAGGGGTCATAGGTCAGGACCACCACAACACCAGCTCGTACAAGCAATACGCCCCAACCGCCAACGCGCCCATGCCGAGCGTGATGTTCATAAACGCCAGCGCCGTCGACTTCGGCAGGTCTTCCACGCGTTTCGAACGCGTCGCGCGATAGACCGCCGCGATGCACAGCGCCAGCGGCAGGAACATCACCAGACGCATCCGCAGCGGCAGCTCGATCGGCTGCCAGAACAGCATCGCCAACGGCGCCCACGCGGCGATCACGACGATCCCCGCGCGGTTTCGGCGTCGGCGTCTTCCAGCCGCATGCCGGCCTCGTGATAAAACACCGGCAGGCCCTTGGCTTGTACGCGCATCATCGCGTCGAAAATCGCCAGCAGGTTCAGCAACCCGGCCACCGCCAGGTAGATCTGCGCCACATCCGCGCCGGGGTAGTAGCTCGTCAACTCGTTCAGCTTCATCCGTTGCGGGTCCGTCGGCGGGACCGTCTGCGACGTTGCCAACTCCGCCGCCTTGCGAGCCGGGAACTCGCCGCGCTCGTTAAGCAGGTACGCCGGCAGCGTGTAGCCGCCGATGCCCATTTCCGCGAGGAACAGCCAGCCGTTGAAGTATGGGTTCACGCTGAGCTTGATGCCGCCGAGCGCCAAACCGGTGAAGTACGGAAACGTAATGGCGACGAAGAACACGGCCGCGAAGCCGCGTTTCCCGAGCCAGAAATGCCCGGCGCCGGGGATCACCCACGCCAGCAGGCCGGCGATCGCGGACTTGGTGATGATCTCGGGGTCGGATCGCATCTATCCGCGGCGGTTGCAGGGGCCATCGGGGTCGCCACAGGCGCATCCGGGACCGCGCGGGGCAGGCTCGGTGGCGGATCGGGCGGCGAAGACGCTCAGGACGCGCTCTACCTGTCTCCCCTGACAGTCCGGACAGCGGGCCTCGCGCTCGTCGTCGGCGTTGCGGACGAGCACGTCAAACGCGCGTTCGCACTTCCGGCAGCGGTATTCGTAGATAGGCACGCCGATCGAACCTCCATGCGGCGCCAGATCGCTAACCCGGGACCGACCAGCGAGTATAAAACCGGTCCGAGAGGGCGGCAAACCTGCCCGGGGCCCCATAATCCGCCGGTCGTTGCTTGGGATGGGCTCCGGCGTTCGGTAGACTGGGGATTGGGCGATAACGGGCCGATGACCAACTGAATCTGCGCAGCGCGTGTCAATAAAACGCGGCTGCCTGGCGTCGGCGATACTTCAACTGAGGATCCTGAGCATGTTGAGCACTCGATTTCGTATTTTCGCGCTGCTGGCCGCGGCCATAACGCTATCGGCGGCCGGCGCTCAGTCCGAGCCTACCCCGGGCAAGGGCAAGGTCCGCCAAGGCGTCGGCGCAAAACAGGCCAAGCGCCAGAAGGGTATGCAAGCGGCGCAGGCGAAGGCGGGCGCCAAGCCCAAAGCGGGCGCCAACCCCAAGGCGGCCGCAAAGAAGGACGCCAAGCCACAAACCGAGCCCGCGGTGATCGACGAGCGCGCGGAAGGTGTGTTGCGCGAGTGGG
>JAGQOO010000202.1 GCA_020427345.1 Phycisphaerales bacterium
CGCGTCCGTGCCCCTTTCCATCGAACACCACCCGGCAAAAAGAGACGACGTTGAACTGCGGCATGACCGCCTGATTGGCGTCCTGCGCCTGATCGATCCGCGAGGGCCGGATCAGAGCAGCGCATCGCTGCTGGCGCCGACCCTTGCGGGTTTGCTCAGTCAGGCCCGCACGCTGGATCAGGCCCGCGTGGAGGCCCGTATCGATCCGCTGACCGGGCTACGGAATCGGCGCTGGGCAGACGAATCCCTCCAATCTGAAATCGGGCGGGCACAGCGCTCCGGGCTGCCCCTTGCTGTGCTGGCGCTCGACCTCGACGGCCTCAAGCCCATCAATGACACGTTCGGCCACGCCACCGGCGACGCCGTCCTGCGCCACATCAGTCTTGTGTTCCAAAGCGTCCTCCGCCGCTCGGATTGTGCAGCACGGGTTGGGGGCGACGAGTTCCTGATCATCCTGCCCGCGACCGACCGCGCCGGGGCCGAGCGGCTGGCGGAACGCATCCTGGAGCGGCTGGAGGACGATCCGCCCATTCACGCAGACGAGCCGCTGCGCATCGGCGCCAGCATTGGGTCCGCCATGTGGCGCGAGGGCTGGGACGCGGACTGCCTGATCGCGGCTGCCGATGCGGCCATGTACGACGACAAGCGCGCCGGGCGGGAATCACCTGGCCAACTCCCCAAAAACGGCTCCGAAACCGCGACCAACCAACGCTTGCCCGCATAGAAAAGCCGAAAGGACGAAATATCGGGCGGGTGATATGGGTATAATGGGGAAGCGCCGCGCCGTGTGATCCGGCCGACGGCCCGCTGTCTCTTTCACAACCAGGGAGTTCATTATGCGTTGGTTCCGATGTGCCGCGATCGCCGCGGCGGCCGCTGTTGTTGCGACGACTTGGGCGGCCGGCGATCTGGGCGATCCGGCTCCGAAACTCGAAATCGGCAAGTGGGTCAAGGGTGAAGCCGTCGACCTGTCGAAGGGCAAGGGCAAGACCATCTACGTGGTGGAGTTCTGGGCCACGTGGTGCCCGCCGTGCCGCGCCAGCATTCCGCACCTCACCGAACTCCAGAAGGAATACAAAGACAAGAATGTTGTCTTCATCGGTGTCAGCGACGAACCTGCGGACACGGTCTCGCCGTTTGTCGACAAACAGGGCGACAAGATGGACTACATCGTCGCCGTCGACAACGACAAGAAGGAAACCAAACAGGCGTGGATGGGGGCATACGGGATCGGCGGCATTCCGCACGCGTTTGTCGTTGACAAGGAAGGCCTGGTGATCTGGCACGGCCATCCGATGGAACTGGACGAGCCGCTCAAGCAGATTGTCGAAGGCAAGTTCGACGTAAAGGCCGCAAAGGAAGCAGCGAAAAAGCAGAAGGCGCTCGAAGAGAAGATGCAGCAGGCGTTTCCGAAGGTCATGCAGTACTTCTCGATGGTGTCGTCCGAGGGCGAGAACAAGGAAGCCGCTGCGATCGGCCGCGCCCTGGTGAAGGACTACGGCGACGTTCCGGCGATCATGAACCACCTTTCCTGGAACATCATGACCGGCGAAGAAGTCAAGCATCGCGACATGGAACTCGCGCTGATGGCCGGGCAGAAGGCCTATGACGGCGCCAAGGAAGATCCAGCCATTATTGACACCTACGCCCGCGCGCTGTGGGAGAACGGCAAGAAGGCTGAAGCGATTCAGTATCAGAAGAAGGCCGTCGAGTTGTGCAAGGACGAGATCATGAAGAAGGATCTCGAGCGCTCGCTCAAGCGGTACGAGTCTGAAGACCCGCAGTAGCACTCAGCGACAACATGGTAGAGCCGGCGACTCCGCGTCGCCGGCTCTTTTTTCTGCGCCACATCAGAACGGGAAGTACACTTCCTCGTAGTAGTAATCATCGTAGTAGTACGGCTCATCAACGATCACGACCTCGTCGTATCCATAAGACGGCGTCACGAATCGGACGAGCGAGCCGAGGCCGCTGAGATCGATGTTCACCTCCTCGAGGTCATCCAGATCGCACCCGGTCCCGAGCATCATCGTCGAACCCAGCAGCACGCCGGCAATCCATCGTTTCATGGGGAACTCCTCTGACTTCGTTGTACCAAGGCATCGTGGCGCCTGTTCGCCCCTCTGACGCCTTGGACACGTCAGCTATTCACGTCGTGAGGCACGAAATTCCGGATAAGTCCCATAATGCAGATTCCCGAGTCGCCTGCTCGGTCCCAGGGCGCCGGAACCAAAGCGGGTGATCCCGGGCGCCGACTCCACAGCAGGGAATCGGCTTGCGCATTGCTTAGAGGAAAGGCGCCAGAATGGCTCGCAAGGATCTATACAAGAAGGACCCGGCGATTCTGTTCGCCCACATCACGAGCCTGTGCATGGGGCTTGGAATGCTCGTGTGGGGTGTCGCGCCCGCATTCGTCAGCTCCCAGCTGACAGGGGCCCCGATCGAGATGCGGATGCTGCTGATGAACAGCCTGCTGTTCCTCCTGGCAATGACCTTCATCGGCCTGGCCCTGCTGATCAAGCAGCGGGTCTCCTGGGCGGCCTGGGCCTCGTTCACGCTATCGACGACCCTCGTTTTCGTCGGGGTCATGGCCGTCATCATCAGCAAGATGCACTTGTCGAACGCTTCCGTGATCGTGTTCGCCGTTGGAAACTCGACGGCCAACTGGCTGGCCGTCGGCGCCCTGGCCCGCCAGCGATCGCCGCGACGACCGGCGACCATCTGACGAGATCGAAATCTGGTAGAGCCTGGGTCTATCGATCGAGCCCCATTCGATAACCACCCCCATTTTCTAATCACCCCAGTCGTCGCGCCCTGACAGAGGTTGTTTCCCACCTCTGAGCCTTGCAGGGCGGTTTTCCGCGTAATCCCGTTACGCCCGGGCAAGTCCGCGACTCGCCGCCGCCGTCCATTCGGCGAACCCACGCGATCTTCTATGCGTATCAAACTCCGCCCGAAACGGCTCGGTTTTGATGAAAGGAGCGACGACATGAAGCGAAGGCCCACAGCGTCGAGGGGATCAAGGAGACCGCCGACCGCCGTTAGTCGTGCCCTTGCGGTCCCGAGAGACGGCCTGCTTTGGAAGGTCGCCGAGGAACTCAGCCGCTGGGAAGGCGGCAAACCGAGGGACTGGCTGCGAGCGGCTCGGCGCGTACTGGAGCGGGCGTTTGCGAACGTGGACCGCCCGTCCAACTGAGCGGGCCACAAGGCCCAGCGGAAGGAAAAAAGCAAAATCTGACGGGTAGCCTGAAATGAACGGCCAAAAAAATCGCTTAGAAATTTGGATTGATTGAACCAAAAAACCGGTTCATACGTCTTGAGAAGTGTGGAACAGTTGAAATTGGTGTCAGAAACAAAGGGAAACGACGGAAATGCCTGAGTCGAACAGCGAAAGGAAAAACGCGACCTGACGGGTCGCATCGGACAGGAGACCGAAAAATGACGACGACCACGACTACGACTGAAACGCTGACCCGCCCCGAACCGATGACCATCAGCGCCCGACTGGCGCAGTTCGTCTTCGAGCGATTCGACTGTGCGGCCCACCGCGTCGATGTGCGACATCTGTGGTCGAAAGGCGACACGCATTACTTCCGCGTCAACGCCTGGCGAAGCCTGATCGGCGGAGACAACCGCATCGTTCAGTCCGCCTTCGTCTCGGTCACCGAAGATGGCGAGCATATCGAACTGACCGACATGACCCACGCCGCGATTGCGGCGTAGCAACGATACCCCTTACCCCTCCTCCTCCTCAGGGACTTGACGGCGGTCGGCGCGAGAGCGCTGCCCGCCGTCCCCTTTTTGGGGGGCTGAGAGACGCCAACGCCGTTCGGACGCCGAATCCATTGATTCGCGGGGCGTTTTCAGGTGGAATAGAGCGCTACACCGGCGCCGTGTCCTTTGTTTTCGGGCCTGCGCGTCAGATGGAGGGAAAAATGTCGAGACTTTTCACGGGCATTGCGACCGCGTTGTTACTGCTTACGCACGCTGCGTATGCCCAGACGGTTACCGTTTCGCTCACGTCACCCAAGGACGGACGACAGGTCCAGCCCGGGACGCTCATCAACTGGACCATCACATTCCACGTCTCGACCGGCGACAACCTCGGATTGGCCTTGCTCGCCACCGACCTCGTTCACGGCCCGGGCAATCCGCAACTGTTCGATATCCCCGCCGCCGACAGCGTCCCCATCGCAATGAGCAACTTCAGCCGCCCCGACGGCATCAGCCAGCCGGGTGACGGCAACGAGCCGTCAGGATACGTCGGCGTCTGGCGCGGCCAGGCCGGCGCACGCACGCTGTTCCAGATCGGCGGCGCCCAGAACGTCTTCGGTCAGGCGATGACGATCGGTACCGGCATGGGCGAAAACGCGGTCGTCATCGGTGGCATCGGCCAGTCCGGGGACGTCGTGCTCGCCCAAGGCTCATTCACCGCGCCCGCAACGCCGGGCGCCTACACTTTCTCTCTCAAGAACGTCATCGCGAACGTGTTCACTGCCGTGAACGCGCCGCCCACCGCTTCGCCAACCCTGATTCCGGCGATCGACCTTTCCAACGGCTCGATCTCGTTCACCGTTGGCGGCCCCCAGCCCTGCCCCGGCGACATCGACGCGAACGGCGCCGTGGACCTGGCCGACATTGCGACTTTCCTCGCGGCATTCGGCGAGGAATCGGCAAGCCCCGACTTCGTTTCCGGCGCCGATCTCGACGGCGATAGTGTCATTGCGCTAGGGGATCTGGCGGGCATGTTGGGCGCCTACGGCGTGCCCTGCCCTTAGGGGCGCCTCGAGAACAGACACCCCAATGACCGATCGCGCGCTTGATCACCGCCTGCGCCTGGCGCTTCGGGACGAGGTGGTCGTCTCCCACTCCCGCCGCGCGTACAACCGCGAGGGCAAGCTCGGCAACTTTGGCTGGAGATACCATTGCCGGCGCCGACAAATCGGCTCGATCCGGCTGCCGAGCGGCCGCATCGTTGTGGGTTGCCCGAGCATGTTGGACCTGCGCGAGGCGTTTCGTGTCAGCGTTGCTCCTGGAACCTACACCGTCTGGGCGACGCAGGCGATTGGAGACGACACGCGAAACGCCTTTGTCACTTTGCAGTTTGGCGAACGCTCAGTCGCGCGATGGGAAGTCGCCTCTACACTCGAAACAAAGGAGCACGTGCTGCCAGTTCAGTCGATGGAGGGATTCGGCGTCGATTCTGGCCAAGCCTGGATCATGGACGCGCTAACCGCCGAGTTCCTCTTAACGGAGGAGGGTCGAGCCCAGACCGAAGTTGAGATGATCGGTTCCGAGCTTGAACATGCGTCAGTCGCCCCGCCCCTGTCGCCGCCCCACACCGAGACCCTGATGGTCGTCGAAAGCGGAATGGGAGACGGTGTGTACAACTGCTACTGGGGCTTCGACGCCGACAATGCGCCCGTATGCCTGGTCCTCGACTTCAACCTCGCCGGCGAGTCGTCAGGCAAGACAAGATCGCTATTCGGTTTCCTGGGGAGCCTGTGCGACTGGTGGAAGTAACCACCGCGCGCCTTTTGGACAAACAAGCGGGGCCGGCGCAAATCATGCCGGCCCCGCCTCGTTTGTTACGCTAGCCGCTACGGCTTCACGACAATCGGCCTACGGCGTGTTCGGATCCGTAATCGGACAGTTTACGGTCGAACAATCAATGCCGGCTCCTTGCGGCGTGCCACCGGAGGACATGCACGCGTTCGGGTCGAGTTCAACACAACCATCCGGGAAGCAGCAAGCCCCTGGCGGCGGCGGGCATGTCACAAACGCGCAATCAGAGCCGGGGCCTTGCGGCGCGCCGCCGGAATTGACGCAATCAGTCGGATCAAGGTTCGCGCATGACCCGTCGAGGAAACAGCATCCTTCGGCCGGTTGCGGGCAGGAGACAAACGCGCAGTCCGATCCGGGTCCCTGCGGCGTGCCTCCCGAAGCAAAACAATTACATGGATCGAGGTTTGAGCACGACCCGTCCGGGAAACAGCACGCCTCCTCGGGTTGCGGGCAGGACGTGTTCAGGCAGTTCGATCCAAACCCACGCGGAAACCCGCCCGCGTTCCAGCAGTCAGTCGGCTCGAGATCAGCGCAGGATCCGTCATTGAAAC
>JAGQOO010000203.1 GCA_020427345.1 Phycisphaerales bacterium
TATTCCCGCGCAGGCGGGAATCCAGCACGCGAGAAATGGGTTCCCGCTTGCGCGGGAATGACGTTGAGCGGCGCCTTTTGCTGGAATGACGATTTGCTGGAATGACGAGCAGGGGGTTCTCGCGTCTGGCGAATGACGCCACAGGATACAAGACTCTTGCAGGTGGATTCGCAAACAACCCTCGCAGCGCCCACCGAGGGAGTCGCGAAAGGCGCATCGCGGAACGATAGCGCATGGCGGGGCAGGTTCCTGCTGTGCGGGCTCGCGGCGATCGCCGGATACGTTGGCTTCGAGCGCGTCACAACCCGCGCGAATGTCGACCTGATTGATCGATTTGAGAGTTGGGCGGGAAACACAGTCGCCATCGGCTACGCAGATTCGCAACCCGGCTTCGTGCTGATCGGCCGAATCGCGGCGGATCGTGTTGTCGTTCATGCCGATCGACAGACGAACTGGCTGACCGGCTCGCATACGACGCTCGAAATCAAGACTCCGAGCCAACACACCCGGCTTACTCTGCGAAGCCCGAAGGCGATTCTCATCGACGGCGACGGGCGCATTCGCGCCGTTACCGTGCCCTGGACGCGGGCTGAATTCGGCGAATTACTCCACGCGGCGGATTGTGAAATGCCCTGCGACAAACACGCCCATATGTGCGGCGCGCCTCTTGAAGCCATCGCGGCGACGGTGTGGGGCTGGCCGGCTGAAAGAACTCCGACGCCGGTTCGGGTGTTTCTGCGGCGCGCAACTGACTGAGCGCTGTTGCTTGTCCGATCAACCGCGCGCCACACTAGGAATATGGCATTGACTCGCGCCAACGCCAAGCGCCCCGGCCGCAGCTACGGGCTATATGCCGTGAGCGCGTTGCCCGCCTATTCCGCGCGTTCCGCGAAGAACTCGTATTGATCACCGCGGGCGCCGAGCAGCGCTTCGCCAAGGCCGCCGGTAAAGTCGAGCAGGTATCCGAACATGCCTTCGAGGCGATCCGCGTCGCCGGTTCCCCACGCGTACAAAACGGCGCGCCCGACAAAACTGAAGCCCAGCCGCACTTGCACGACAACCGCGAGCCCGAACCGCTCACCGACCTGAACGCCGTACGAGGCGCTGCGATAACTCACGAGCGGCAGCACAGTCGGCGTCCAATCGGCGCCAACCGGGACTTCCGTCCCGTAGATTTCAGCCAGAAAGAACTTGTTCTCCCGCACGGCCGTCATCGGCCCGTCGGCGGCAAACTCCACGACGAAAATCTGGGCGCCGCCCGGTGGTCGCTCAAGCAGACCGCCATCCAGCAAACCCCCATAGGGCCCGCGCGGAGCGCTGCTCGGATCGGTCGGCGTTTCGTTGGGGTTGGCCTTTCGAAAAATCCGCCAACTCGCCCCGGCCAGCGATGCCGGGCCGGTATCCTTGGCGGCTTCGCGCGTTTCGGCTGTGCTGATGGCCACATCGAACCGATCGGGAAGATCACTGACCAGCGGGCAACCAAACTGCGTCGTCAGCAAGGGGACCAACAACCACACGAACCGGCGGATTGCCATACGGCCCTCGAATCAGGATGAAGGGGAGATTCAGATCGGGTCGAAGCGTATCACCGGTCCGCGCGGCGTCAAGCGAACCGGGCTTGTCCAAAGGCGGCTACCGATGGCGCAGTTGGCGCCGGCGTCACGACTATTCGACTGGCTCGGCGAAGAACTCGTACTGGTCCGAAACGCCGTCGAACACCAGGTCCCCAAGTCCGCCGGTGAAGTCGATGTTGTAGCCGAACGTGCCTTCGACGCGATCCGGGTCGTCGGTTCCCCACGCGTACAAGACAGCGCGGGCGAAATAGCTGAAGCCGAGCCGCACTTGTATCACCACCGCCAACCCGAACTGATTGCCGACCTGCATGCCGTACGAGGCGCCGCTGAAGCTGATCAGCGGGATTCTGGACGGGGTCCAGCTGGATCGCACGGGGACGTTGGGGTCATACACTTGCGGAAGGATGTATTCGTTTTCGTGGACGGCTTTCAGCCGCCCGTCCGGCGCGAACTCCGCCACGAAGATCAGCGCGCCGGCGGGCGGCCGCTCCAGCAATCCGCCGAGCGCTCCGCCGTATGGATCGGGCGAGATGTCGGCGTACGTCGAGGAATCGCCCGCGTCGGACTTGCGAATGATGCGCCAACTCGACCCGGCGAACCCAGACGGACCGCTGCCTTTCGGGCTTTCGCGCGAGTCGCTTGCACTGATCGCAACGTCGAATCGCTCGGGAAGATCGCCGACCAGCGGGCACCCGGCTTGGGTGATCAGCAGCGGCGCCAACAAACACAAGACGCGAGAGTTTGGCATTTGGGCCTCGGGACGAGCCGTGTTCAAGACCGTCAGGAGCGTATCGCCGGGCCGTGCGGCGTCAAGCATGCTGACGGCAGATGGGGCGCAGCCGTCTCGGCTGCGCCCCATGCTCGCGATTTCGCCGTCAGTGTTTCGCATAGAAACTCCCGCTGATGGTCGTCAGGGTTGCGCCGAGGCTGTCGACGCCGGTGGCGGCTGCGAATGTCGCGACTTCGATGTCGCCGGCGGTGGCGGGGCCGGTTTCTGAGTAGTACACACTTCCGGATCCGGAACTCGTGTCCGCGCCGGATACGCCGCTGACGTCGATCACAATCCGCATGACCACCGCCGGGCCGTCGTTCGAGGTTCCGCTCGTGTCGAACCACGCCACGTCGAACTCGGTCGTCGTGTACGTGAACTCGTCGCCGCCGTTGAAGCCGCCGGCGTAGCTCGCGCCGGGGATGTTGAATCGCCCGTTGACGTTGACGCCCTTCGGCACGCCGACGAAGCACACATACTTGTTCGGCTCGCCCGCGCCGGTCGGCTCGGGGTCGCTGTTCGGGTCGTTGGGGTCATACGGCGCCAGCCGCAGCGTCGCCCCGTTCAGCGTGTCTACAGTTGCGCCGTTGGATGTCCAGTCGTCATTCGGATCACTAACCGTAATCAACAGATCGAAGACAAAATGATCGCTCTCGCCCGCGAACCCGCCGCCGGTGTAGCCGCTCGTGTCAAAGCCGTCGACTTCAAGGGTGACGGCGGGACCGCTGGATGACATGGGGCCGAAGAATGACGGGCCGGACGATGAAGGCCCGAATGACTCTTCGGTCGACGAGCAGGTCGGAAGCGTGATTGGGTCAAAGCAGCAGTATTCCCCGAACTTGGAAAGCAGCGCCGCGAGGTCGGAAAGGTCGACCGTTCCGCTACTGTCAAAATCGGTGTCGGCGTTGTAGCCGGGGTCGCCGCTGCTGAGCCCGAATGACGCGAGCAATGCAGCAAGGTCGGACAGATCGACCTGATGAGAGGCGTCGATGTCCTCCGGGCAACTGGATGGACACGTGCCTTGGAACTCGTAGGCGCCCATGTCCACTACCGCGCCGCCGGCGCCGTCGCCGTCAACGATGCGCGTTGCGCCGGCGAAGTCATACGGGGAGATCGGGGAGGCGTTGCTGCCGGCGTCAATTACCGGCGAGACAGGCACAGGGCGTAAGTCGCCCGCTGCCGGATCAGAAAACCGCGGATCGCTGTTGATGTTATTCGAACCGACGCCCGACCAGCTGCCCTCGATGTCGCTGTAGTCGACGGTCGTGGCGGACCCAGCGGAATCAACAATCTCGCCACCGGAGTTGCCCCAGAAAATGCTGTTGCGAACCTTGGGCGTAGGGGCATTGGACGCGATTACCT
This sequence comes from Phycisphaerales bacterium, assembly GCA_020427345.1. GTDB lineage: Bacteria > Planctomycetota > Phycisphaerae > UBA1845 > Fen-1342 > DSPM01. The sequence continues at coordinate 3,706 of JAGQOO010000203.1, forward strand.
TCGTAGAGAACATTCCGCCACCAGAACTGCCTGCCGTGTTTCCGGTCACGGTGCAGTTCCGAATAACCGGATCCGAGTTACCCCGAGCCGGTTCATCATTTGGTTCAGAGTTAGATCGGTTGTAGATAGCGCCGCCCAACCCCGTGGCGCTATTGCCCAGTAACAAGCAATCAATCAGCGGCGTGTTCTCACACCGAAAGAAGTAAAATCCTCCCCCGTCGGACAACTGATTGGCGTCGGCGGCGGCGACATTGTCGCGGATCAGGCACTGACTGTAGCTGAACTCATCCTCGTGCGATTCAGAGTGGAATATGCCGCCGCCTTTGATGCGTGCCGAGTTCGACGTGATTGTGCAACCCGCGACCTTTCCGGTCGTATAGTCGGTGATTGCCAATCCTCCGCCCGCCTCGTTCGCGTCATTCGAACAGAAGGATGAGTCCCGAATTGTGATGGGTGTGACTTTGTCCGTAAACAGGCCGGCGCCAACTCGGGCACTATTTGCAACGAAATTGCAGTTGCGAACGTAGATGAACTGTTGGTTGACAGCTGCCAAGCCACCACCGAGACCATCGGTTGCAGTGCGAGCCTCCGCTTGGCACTCAAGAAACGTGCATTCGTCGTACCGCGAGCGCAATCCGGCGTAGACGCCTCCGCCCTGTGCCGCATGATTCTGATAGAAGGAGCTACGCTCAATACTTGCTCCAGCACGAATCAGCGCTCCTCCCCCTAACCCTTTGGCAACGTTCCATCGAAACACACAATCGATGTAACGGCCTCCGTCCGCAAACAGGCCAGCGCCTCCTCCATCAAGCTCGGGCGTGCTGCCGTTTGCTTGTCCGCCCTGAATCGTAAAGCGGCTAACGCGTGTGACTGATAGATTGAGCGAATTCGGATCATTGGGGTCATTCGGATCGAAGTATGCCTCCAGTTGCTGACCGTCGACAACATGGATGCTGTTTTCACTTCGATTCGGGTCGTTTGGATCCCCCTCCGTGTCGTTCCCCCGCAAGTCCCCGCTCAGGATCGAGGCGCCCGTCGGGTCAAGGCGATTCGGATCGTTGGGGTCGGCGGCGAACCCGCCGTGCAAGTTGATTCCTGCCCGCAGCGTAAAAGATGCGTATCGGCTCCCATTCGGATCGGCAGGCCGGTAGATTCCAACGGCCACCCAGATTTCGTCCCCAACGTGCGTGTTCGGATCCAACAGCGCCGTCTGAAGGTTATCAAACGCGGTACCCCAAGATGACCCGTCGCCAAAAGGCGCGGCATCGTCGTCGACAAAAACCACTCCGGCATGGCTCGCCGAGGTCGCGGTTGCTATGATCAGTAGAATCATATGGAGACGCATCATCGCTCACTCCTTGGCGTCAGATTGGAGAACATCCTAACATGCATTGTAGGTCTGGTAACCTCGCATTGGCAATTACATCTTGCGTTGTTTCGGCGGTCTCCGGGCAGACTCGGCTGCCCATTCGCGCGGATGAAGTAGCCTCACCTCCCGGGGGGTTTGCGCGATACGTCGCCGCGTCGGAAGTCGATAGTGGGCTACTCTTGCTTCCTCATTCGCCGGGTTGGATTCTCCGAGTGCAGAGCGGCCAAACAGCAAGCGAGCCTTTACTTGTCGTTTCCGAAGCGCACGGCGTGGGGGAAATGGGCATGCTCGGCCTGGCCGTACCGCCGGATTTCGATGTGTCTCGTCAAATCTACATCTTCTACACGGCCTACTATGACCTCGAAATCTGGTCTGTTCTGTCGCGATTGGACTACCCGCCAGGCGCGGCGACCATCGATCGACAGTCGGAAGAGGTGATCCTCAGATTCCCGCAAAATGACCCACATCACAACGGCGGCTGGATCGGATTTGGACCGGATGGATACCTGTATGTCGCGACCGGCGACGACGCGCATCCACAGAACGCGTTCGACCTGCGCTCCAAGATTCTCCGCGTCGACCCAAGCGGCGATGACTATCCCGATGACCCCGACCGTAACTACGCCATTCCGCCGGAGAATCCCTTCGCCGACGGGTTTCTCGGCGACCCGGCGGTGCTGGCGATGGGACTGCGCAATCCGTGGCGGTGCGGATTCGACCCGCTCACCGGCGACTTCTGGATCGGCGATGTCGGCGGCGCCCTGTTTGAGGAAATCAACCTGATCCCGGCCGGGACCGGCGGCCAGCACTTCGGCGATTGGTACTGGGAAGGCGAGCAGCGCGTCTATGACCCGGCCGAGCCGAACGGATTCACTTTTCCGATATACACGCTCGACCACGACGACGGCGCGCATGTCGTCATCGGCGGGTCGGTCTATCGCGGCGCCGCGATTCCCGAATTGTACGGCGCCTACATCTTCGCCGAAT
>JAGQOO010000204.1 GCA_020427345.1 Phycisphaerales bacterium
CCCAGCAAACCCTCGGCTGTTCCCGCGGCGCTCGGCGCGACGAGCAGATAATCTCCGTCGCGGAGCGTCGCCGTAAAAGAGGCTGACTCAAACGCCTGACTCTCGGCCTTCTTGCGCTGCTGCAGGCCCACATCCGTGCGAATCCAGTCGTAACCCTCAAGCTCCCGCCGAATTTCCGGCGTGACGCGGATAATCATCTCATCAGGGCGGCGCGGATCGACTTGGGCGTACACGCGCAGCAAGTTGCGACTTTGCGGCCACGTCGCGCCGCGCACTACACCATCGTCGCCGACGACGAACAGCGTCTGATCATGCGGTTCGGTGTCGAGTTCAAGACCGAGCGGGAAATTCAATGGCAGCCGCAACGGGCCGATCGTGGCCGCCTGCTTTCCTTCGATGGCTTCGAGCCCGTTACGCACATCATCCCACCACTCGACGCGCCCCACACCCGCCCGAATGCCATTGGTCTCCAGGCGCAGCCGATCGTCGGCCGAGCCGATGTCTTCGCGGAAGAGCTTCCAGATCTCCTCAACCCGCGGGAGTTCCTGAACCGGCGCCTGCACATGGACAACCAGCAGATCGAGCGCCGCCGGAACCGTCGCTAACGGCGCGTCCTGCAGGTTGCTTGCGGCGTTCGTGAAGGGGTTGTCGGTGTTCTTTGCGGTGTCGGCGTGATCGCGGGGCGAGAAGAGATGGAGGGGATCAAGTGCGGCACAGCCGGCAGCGTAAATGAAAACGCTACACAGCCACAGGCCGGGAAAGCCCGTCGATCGCAACCGTTGTTTTTTTGAACGTCCAGCCATTGCCCCCGGCCCTCGCCTATGGGCCTGCCCTATCGGTAGGTCGGCAAGACCACGCCGACACTTATGTTTGATTCTAGCAACCGGTTACACGGATTACCATTGCGCTTCCTCGAAGGGGTTGCGGGGGCCGCCGGAGGGGCGCGCCTGGCGTTCCAGGTCCTTCAGAATCGTGCCCGCCAGGGCGAGATCAGAGCCGACGGTAATCTTGAGATTTCGGCGGTCGGTTTCAACAATCGAGATCGTGGCGCCGGCGCGGGCGACGACTTCGGCGTCGTCGGTGGGCGCGTCGGTTTCGCGCAACGCCGCATACGCGGTCTTGAGGAGCGATTTCTCGAAAACCTGTGGGGTCTGTGCTTCGTAGAGCCCGCGCCGCTCGACGGATTCCGTGATATGCCCGTCGCCGACGCGTTTGATTGACCCGGTCAACGGGCAGCCCAGAATCGCGGCTCCTGACTTCGCGGCCTGCGCAAAAACGGCATCTATCCAGCCCGTCGTGACGCATGGGCGGACGGCGTCGTGGATGGCGACATGCGTCGCCTCGTCGCTGACGCGTTCCAACGCCGCGCGAACCGACAGGAAGCGCTCCGCCCCGCCTTTGGCGACCTCGAAACCCATCACCATGATGTTCGCCGCGAACTTTTCGCGGACAACGTCGTAATCGTCCGGGGCGACCGCGAGAATCGTCTGGCAGACGTCATCGCGATTGATGAACAGTTCGAGTGACCGGATAAACACCGGGCGTTCGTTCAGCGTGGCAAAGGGCTTTTTGACTTTCCCGCCAAATCGCTCGCCCGCGCCCGCCGCCGGAATGATGACCGCGAATTTTGCCATATCGACGCCTCCACCGTGTCATGCCTGATTAGAGGATACACAGGACGGCGAGGTTGTGGCTTGGTGTAGCCCCGAACGCGACGTCTACAGCGGTTCGTCCGATTCGGCGACGCGGGTCAGGCCGATGGCGCGTTGGCCGCGCAGCACGCCGATCTTGCCGGCGTACTTGTTGTGGCCGGCGATTTGAATGATGACGTCGTCGGTGTGGCGTTTGTCCAGCGGCAGGATGTCGCCCGGCTCGAGGTTGCGCAGGTCGTTCAGACGGACGCGCGTCTGGGCAAGGTACGCCGTGAGCTCTAGCTTGGAGCGGGCCAGGTTGCGGGTGATGCGACCGGTCTGCTGCTCGGTCGCGGGCTTCGGACGATAGAACCAGCTTTGCGACGTGAGGTGGCTCAGCACGCCTTCGATTGTATTGAACGGAACGCACAGGCACATCGTGCCGGCGGACTGTCCGAGCTTGATCTCGAAGGTGATGAACACGACGACTTCGCTGGGCGCCACGATATGCACCAGCTGCGGGTTACTTTCCGTGGCGGTCAGCTCGAATTTGACGTTGGCGAGGTTCTGCCAGACCTCCGACAGGTTGTCGAGAGCCCTTTCGACAATTCGGCAGATCAGCCGCCATTCGATCGCCGTCAAGCCGCGTTGCGGGATGTACGTCGAGTTGCTGGCGCCGCCGAGCATGCGGTCGATGATCGGGTAGATGATAAGCGGGCTCATCTCCAGGCACATTTGTCCCTCAAGCGGGGGCGCCTTGAGCACCATGAAGACGGTCGGGTTGGGGAGCGAGTGGATGATCTCGATGTAGGTCACCTGCTCCACGCTGACCACGCGAACATCAACAATCGTACGCAACTGCCCGGACAAAGTCGCGCCGAAATTGCGCGCGAAGACCTCGTGAATCGAAGCCAGCGCCCGCATCTGGTCCTTGCTGACCCGCTCCGGGCGACGGAAGTCGTACAGCGGCGCCTCGTCGTCGACAAAGGCGATGTCATCGGGCATCGCGCCTGCGGCGGCGTCCGAGTGATCCCCACTCGCTTCGCCCTCGTCCGTGACCGTGTTCAGCAGGGCGTCAATCTCAGATTGGTCCAGCATCGACATCAGCGGCTCCGAAGCAACAGTCAGCTAAACTCGCATATCGGTCATTGGGAACGGCGCCGGTCATAGGCCGCGCAGGCTTTACGCGGGGCCGTCCGATTCGGGCGCAAACTGCGACTGGCGCGATTTGTGCCGATCGGCCTGATAAGTTCGGTCCTCACCGTTAGCCGGGAACCCGGCGTCGGGCGACCGATCCGTTTCGCGGACGATGGCCCCCATTTGACACGCCGGCCGACAACAACCTCGCGCCCTGATTCGAAGACTCTCGTCGGGAGGAGTCCATTTTGCCGATCGCGCCACGGGTTATCACACGGTCACGAGCCGCCAGCGGCTTCACGCTGGTGGAGTTGGTCATTGTGGTCGTGATCATCGGCATGATCGCTTCCATGGCGATTCCGCGTCTGTCAAACGGATCGCGCGACGCCCGGCTGGCGCGGCTTGGCAGTGACCTGATCACAGTGCGCAAGTCGCTGGAGTACTACGCCATCGAACATGGCGGCGCCTATCCCGGGCCCACGGAAACGGACTTTGCCAACCAGCTGACGCAGTACACCGACAAGGCCGGGACCGCCTACGCCAAGAAGAACAGCACCTACATCTTTGGTCCCTACCTGGACACGGTCCCGGAGTGCCCGGTCGGGCCGAATTCCGGCAGCAATGCCGTCCTGATCGACAAAGTCAACAGTCCGCCGCAGCCGAACGAGTCGGAGTCCGTCGGCTGGGTTTACAACCCGAACACGGGGGAGATCATTCCGAACATGGATAACTGGCAGGAGGTCGAGTATCGGATACTTGGCTCACTTGCCGGCGTCAACGGAAGCGATGAACAGGTCGATCTGGGCGTGGACAATTCCAACGACATCAACAAAGACACGCTGGATCTGCGATTGGGAGGCAAGTAGGCCCGTCAGGTCATCCCGAAACGCTTCCGGATTCCCCACTCGACGGCCAGCGCAGCGACAATCATCCCGAGCGCCCACCACGGGTCATCCTGCCCCGGGGCATATCGCCGTGTTGTTTCCTCCCGCTGGCGACGATCTGTCGCGCTGATGCGTTCGATCGTATCGGCCAGCATCGTGACGCTCTGATAGGAGCCTCCCGCCTCGCGCGTCGCATTCGCGATCTCGCGGAGCAGCTCCGGACGCGCGGTCGGCGGCCGATACTCCAACGCGGATGGCTCCATTACACGAAACTTCGCGCGCGCCGTGAGTTTGAGCCCACTGACGGACAGGTTGCCGGAGCGCCCAGTGGCTTCGGCGATGACCTCAAAATCCCCGGGTTCGATCATGCCGGTCGCCGCCGTCGGCCAGGTCGCTGTCCATGTGGCGCCGTCGACTGTGACAGGCACGTCCCACGTCACCGGACCGTCGGCGGTGCGCGCTTGGGCGTCGATGGCGGGTTCGTCCGATGCCGCCCTGCGGATCGTGATCTGCGCGACCATCGTCCCTGTGGGCGCTTCAAGCCCTCCCACGCCCGCCGTCAGGTGGACGAGTTGCGAACGATCGCGCAGCGCCGCCGCGTTGTAGTCGAGTTGGTCGGCGTGCACCCAGGCGGTCGGTCTGCGATTCGCCAGCCATGTCGCGAACTGCCGCCAGAACGCCTGGTGCGCCCTGAAGCCATCGTCAGAGCCGAGCGCCCATTGCCACGTCGCATCCCAGGCGGCGATCGCCACGCGACCGCGACCGAACTCCAGCGTCGCCAATAATGGGCGACCGGCGTCGTCGACCGCGAGTGTCTCGGCGAGCGCCTTGGTTTGACCAAGTCGTGCTTCCGAATTGATCGGCGGACTGGTCCCGAAGAACCGTGAGTCGGTTCCGGCGAAAACGGGATGTTTGGCGGCGTTTGGTGGGAGGTGGAATGTCGTGGCCGGGTCACGCGCGAGGTCGGCGGGCAGCGCGACCGGACAAAGCGCGGCCAGCGGACCGCGCGCGAACGTGTCCGCCGTCAGCGTGTCCGCGCCGCAGGCGAGCAGCAAGCCCGTCCCCCGATCGCGCACGGCTTCGACGATTGCTCGGGCGGTCTCGTCGGTCATTTCGTCACTGCGGAGCGCGCCAAGGATGATGACGTCGTATGCGTCCCACGGAATGGTCGCCGCCGTCGCAATGGCGCTTTCATTCGACAACAGCAGTGACTCGGCGGTCAGGTTCGTATCGGAGCGTATCGCGCGGAGCAGAAAGCCGAGTTCGCTGCGGGGCGCCCGCTCGACGACGATCACGCGTAGATAGTCGTCGCGCACTTCAATGAGCGCCGTTCGCTCGAACGTATCGCCGCCAAGCGCCTCGGGCAGACGGATGGTCGCGGTCAACCGGAACAAACCGGGAGCTGTCGGGCGCAGGGCGAAACGCTCCGTCAGGCGCTGGTCCTTTTCGGTGATCCTGATCGGACGCTTCTCGGGTGGTTGTTCGCCGAACACGACTTCGAGTTCGGCCGTCGCCGCGGCGCAGTCGGTGAACCGTGCGGAAAGCGCGATGTTCAGCACGTCGCGCAAACCCACCCGCGCCGGTGCGTCGATCGGATCAAAATCAACCCGCGTCGGCTGTTCACGCACGGCGCTGACGTCAAATGTGAAGACCCCGATGGCGCGCTCCGCCAGACGCGCGGCCGCGTTGCGGACGTCAGTCGGCGTAGCGCCCGTTTCCGCGCCGTCGCTGACGAGCACAACGTACAGCGGGGGTTCGGGGTCGCCGAGAACGTCCGCAAGGCAACGCCCCAGCGCGGTGTTCGCGTGTTCTGGAGCGGTTCGAAACGGCGACGGCAGCGCTTCGCCCTCCAAGTCGCGCGCGTCGATCTCAAATCGCTCACGCAGGCGGGCAAAGGCGCTGTCGGCCTTTTTCAGCGCGGCGTTTGCGAGTTCCGCGCGCGTCGGGCGACTTGTCGCAAGGCGTTCAGCATCGCTCAGGCCCATCGACAACGACTGATCGATCCGCAAGGCGATTGTCGGCTTGCGCCAGGTCACGGATGTCGATTCCCACACTGGGCCGGCGAGCAGCAGCAAGGCCACCATCCATGCGATCGACCGCGCGATCACACAGCATCCGACGGCTGGGAGTGGCATGACACTGCCTACCCGACGGTACGCGCCGATCGCCGCTGCGACGGCAGCGCCAGCCATGACGAGCCCGAGCGCAATGCGAGCCTTGCTGGTTTCGAGCATGGCGAGCAAACCGGCGATCGCCGTCAGGGTCGCGGCGACGATTACCGCGCGACGCCGAGCGGATCCGCTAACCCGCGGCCACGCGACGATCACCCCCACCACCGCGACGAAAGCAATTGCCAGCACGGCCCA
>JAGQOO010000205.1 GCA_020427345.1 Phycisphaerales bacterium
CGCCAGCCGCCCCGCGCGAGGACGACAAAGTGCTCCGCGAACTACTCGAAGAGCAGGCGGCGCCTCCGAGCGAGGCCGCTCCGACCTCCACGCCGGACCGCGCGGCTTCGCGTCCGCCTGCGGATGAGCATGTGGATCGCGGCCTGCTGGACGAGCTCGCCGGCGGCGATCGCAAGGGCGGCGAATGACGCGCATCTGGGCGATCGCCAAGCTGACGTTTCAGGAGGGCATCCGCATGCGGATTGTCCTCGTGTTCGTCATGCTGCTCGTGTTCCTGATGATCCGCCTGCCGTTCGCGCTGCAGGGAGACGACACGCTCGCGGGTCGGCTTCAGAATTTCCTTTCATACTCGCTGGGCGCCGTCAGTCTGCTGCTGAGTCTGGCGACGATCTTCATCTCCTGCGCCAGCGTCGCGGGCGAGCTTCGTACCAAGTCGATCCAGATGGTCGTCAGCAAGCCGGTCGGGCGGTTCGAGATTGTGATGGGCAAGTGGCTCGGCGCGAATCTGCTGACGACGCTGCTGCTGGTGTTGTCGGCCGTGTCGATTTACAGCTTCGCCGTGCTGATTCGCGGTCAGAAAGAAGAGAACGAGCGCGATCGCATGAAGGTGCGCGATGTCGTGTGGATCGCGCGGCAGACGGCGAATCCGGTCAAGCCCGATTTTACGGCGGAAGCCGAAAAGCTGGTCGACGAGCGTATCGAAAAGGGTGAGCTAACGGAGGAACAGAAGGAGTTGGCGGTCTCGCAGACACGCAAGTCGCTGGAAGGCGAGTGGCTGTCGATCGAGCCCGGGTACTCGAAGGTCTTTGAATTTGAAGGCCTGCGTCCGCCGCGGAATGATCAGGTGACGTTTCAGGTGCGGTTCAAGGCGCGCGGCACGCCCATTCCGTCGACTGAAGAGTTGCCGATCGACTGGTTCCTGATCGACCCGGTTTCCGGCATCGAGAAAGGGCATCTTACGAGCGCGAAGCGGCAGGCGATTCGCCACGAGTTCATGTTCCGCGCCGCCCCGATCATTCGCGATGGCAAGGCCGCGATCATGATCGGCAACCCCAACATTGTCGGCACACGTTCGAAGATATACTTCGTCAATCCGGACGATCTGGAGATTCTGTATGAGGTCGGCGGGTTTCTGCCCAACTACCTCAAGGCCGTGTTTCTGGTTTTCTGCCTGCTTGCGTTCCTCAGCGCGGTCGGTGTGTTTTTCAGCACGTTTGTGTCGTTCCCGGTCGCGTGCTTCTGCACGGTTACGTTTTTCCTGATCGGTCTCGCGCGGCCGTGGTGGCTGGAGTCCATCGGCGCGAATATGAAAGTATGGGTGGCCAGCGTTGACCCGTTCGGCCATTGGGGCCCGGCGATTCGCACGGTCCTGGAGCCGCTGGTCCGTGTGTTGTTCCCGGATTTCACGCGGTATGACGGCGGCGCGTATCTGGTGGACGGCGTGCTGATCCCGGGCGATCTCGTGCTTGAGGGCGCGTTGCGCACGCTCGGGGCGGGCGTCATCATCGCCGGGTTCCTGGGCTGGCTGACGTTCCGCCGGCGCGAAGTGGCGGAGGTCGTCGTCTGACGTCGACTCTGACGCCGAGCGGACTTCGCGCTAGAATCCGTTGTTGTTATTGCGAATGCGGCGGCGCCGCGTTGAAGAGCAATCAATGAGCCAATCCCGAATCGTTCAGATCGTGTCGCTGTCGGTGATGGTCGCCTTGCTGCTTGGCGCCGCGTTCTTGACGCCTTCAATCGACAAAAGCCGCGCTGAAATGAACCTGTACGGCGACGCCTCGGTCTTCGAGTCGGCGCCGCCGGAGTACGCGTTCGCGGTGCAGGCCTTCGGCGCCTTTCGCAGCATCCTCACGGACATCGCGTTTATCCGCGCCGAAGAATTCAAGCGACAGGGCCGTTACTACGACGCGATGCAGCTCCATGAGTGGATCTGCCAACTCCAGCCGCGTTTTCCGTCGGTGTGGGAGTACTGCTCGTGGAACATGGCCTGGAATATCTCGGTGACGACGTATACGCCCGAGGAGCGCTGGAACTGGGTCTACAACGGCGTCAAGCTGATTCGCGACGAGGGGCTGCGGTTCAACCCGGGCGCGGTCAATCTATATAAGCAGGTCGCGTGGATCTTCAACAACAAGATGAGTGAGTTTGTTGACGAATTCCACATGACGTACAAGAAGTACTGGGCCTATCGCATGCACGTGTTGTACGGCCCGCCGGCCGATCCGCTCGGCGACTACCGCCCCGGCGGCGAGGTTATGTCGCTCGAAAAAGTGCTGGAAGATGACGAACTGCTTGCCGCCGCCAAGAAGGCCCGCGCGCTGCAGGAAGCCCGCGACCAGACCGACGCGGACCTGATCGACACGAGCATCAGCGGCGATCCGAACAAGCTGGAGATTGCATATGCCGATCCGAAAGCCGAGGCGGCGCGCTTCGATGAACGCCACCGGATCGTAACGAAAGCGGCCGCCGATCGTGTCCAGGTGATGATCGACGCGCCCGACAAGCTTGCGGAATTGTACGCCGCGCATCCCGCGACCCGCCAGATGGTCCGCGACTTGCGCTCGCTCGGCGTCATCATTGATGATGACGAACTGACAGAGGAAGTGTATTGGCAGAAGGGTGGAAGCGAGGGGCTCGCCGGGCGGTTCTTCCTGCGTTGGCGGCGCTTGACGGATCCGCCGTCGATGCTTAACTCGTCGACGAATAACGCCGACGCGGGCGAGGCCTTGGCCGTTCAGCAGTTCGACAAGATTGTCGGCGCGACGACGGGCTCGCCGGACGGGCTTGCGCTTTATCACTTCCTGCAAAAGAAGGTGACGAAACAGGTTTACAAGCTTGACCCTGAGGAGATGCTGAAGATCACCGAGCGGTTCGGCCCGATCGACTGGCGCTCGGTTGATGCGGAAGGGCTTTACTGGACGGCTATGTCGATCAAAATGGGCGAGGAAACGCTCAGCAAGTTCGGCAATGACAAGACGAACACGGCCCGCATCCTGTTTTTCTGCCTGCGCAACCTCTACTTGCGCAACAAGATCATCTTTGAGCCGTACCTGCCGGACATCAATCTGTCGTATTTCAACTTCATGCCCGACTTGAACTTCGTCGAGTCGATGCACCAGGCGTACATCACCTACGCGCCGCTGATTGACCCCGGCACGACATCCAAAGTGCTCAGCCTTGATACGTTCCGCACGGGCCATATTAACTTTCTGGCCGAATCGATTCGCATGCTGTGGTTCGCCGGACGCAAGGCGGAGGCCGCGCACTACTATCGCTGGATGCAGGAGCACTACGCCACGGACGAGTTCGGGCAGATCAACCCGGCCCTGCAAAAGCCGCTGCAGGACTACGTTCAGGACACGTACATCGAGATCGACAGCAACAACCGCGAAACGCGCAATATGCTGTTCGGCCAAATGGTGACGGCGATGCGGGCGCTGGCGCAAGGTGACAGCGCGACGTACAACTATGTATACCGCGTGCTGAAGCGCAGCCACGAGAAGTACAACAAGCAGATTGTCAACGAAAAGAACCGCTTGCCCGATTTCCAGTACATGGTAATAGACGCGCTGCGTGTGATCCTGGGCGAGCCGCCGCTGAGCTTCGCCACCACGCGCGACAAGGTGCGCCTGTGGGCGCGCTTGCCGATCTCGTACAAGCTGATGCTCTATGACGACGCGCTCCCGCTGTTCACGAAGGAGTGCGAGTTGTGGAACTGGGACGTGAACAAGGCGTTTCCGCCGCCGGCGGGGATTGAGGACTTCCGCCAGTCCGGCGGGCGGCGCGGCGAGCGTCCGGATGACAGCCCGGTGGAGACGACGATCCAGTCTACTGAGGACTAGGCGGCGCGGCGGGGCCGAGTGTGCGTGCGTCGCCAACCCTGCGTGTGACGCCGAGCGCATCGAGCCGCTCGACAATCGGGACGGCGTACTTTCGGCTGGTCGCCAATTCGTTTTTGATTTCCGACATGGACAGCGGGCCGCGCTGTCGCAATGCGGCGCTGACCCGATGGCACAGGTCGCGCCATCTCTGCGCCGAAAACCAGATGTCGTTGCTGACGCGTGTCAGGGCGCCGCTGGCGGCTCCGTAATCGAACAGCTCACGAACGCGTTTCTCTTGTTTCCCGAAGCTCGTCGCCACTTCGTCAATCGACGGCGGTTGAAAAGCCGCGCTGTCGAGTCGCTCGACGACGCGCGCGAGCAGATCGGCGTCGGCGTCGGACACGCCGCCGGCTCTCGTCGCCAGCGTCACGCAGCCGCTGGTCACGACGAATCGCTGATCGAGCAGCACATGTTCCGTGAGCGCTCCGCGCAGCCTTTCGGGGCAGCGTTTCGGCGCCCATCCGGTCCACTCACCGAGCTGCGGACCAATGGACCGCGGATGAGACGAGTGCCATTTTTCCAGGCGCGCCGCCAGTCGTGTCGCGATGCGCTCCAGCGTATCGACGTGAACATGCATGACAGCGGCGCCGCTTTCGAGTCGAACCAGGCCCCCCCTTTGGACCAGTTCGGCGAGTTGGGCCCGCGCGTCCTCGGCCGCGTTCAAACCCGCCTCGGCGGCGAGCGAGGCCTCGCGCGTTTCGCGCAGCCCGCCGAGGCGAATCACGTTTTCAAGTCGGCTGCGCGGTTTTCCAGCGCGAATGATCTCGAGCGAAGCGAGGTCTGGTGGCGCCTTCGCGGTCCATGCTTGCGCGTATGGTCGGACAATCACGCCGCCGCCAAGCGTGCGTGTGGCCGCTTCGTCGCGCAGTAGAAATCGCTGCCCCCATGCGGCGACGATCGGCTCGGCGGGTACGAGTTGCGCCCAGGCGTTGCGGATTTCGCGGCCGTCCGGCGGATCGGCCAGGCGCGCTTCGACGAGTGTGTCGAGCGTTCCGATGTGCAGCCGCAATCGCATGCGCCGTCTCAGGCGCTTACCCGGGGCGCGAAGCCACTCGAGTTGAGCATCACAGCGCTGCGTAGTGAGCAGATACGCGGGAACCGCAAGTTCGCAACCGCGCGGCGCGTCTTCGACGGAGATGCCCGGGATGTTGATCGCCAGTCGCATGCTGCCGGCGGCGTCGCCGCGCTGTTCGCGATGCGTCTGCAGGTCGCGGGCCCGGACGCGCCGGCCGGTGGGCCACAGGTCCAGTTCGTCGCCCGCCTGAACCGCCCCGTGCAATACCGATCCGGTGACAACCACGCCGCGGCCCGGCGCGAGGAAAGCCCGGTCAATCGGCATGCGGAACCACCGTCTGCGATCGGCGTTTTTCGCGCGCCGGCGCGTTACGTTCGCCAGAGCGTCCAGGAGCGGTGAGATGCCGACGCCGGTTTGCGAGGAGACGTGAGCGCCAAACTCGACGCGCAGGCCGATTTCATCTGCCAGATCGCGCGCTTCCGCCTCGACCGCTTCTGCCCAATCGGCGTCAACGAGGTCAGTCTTGGAAACCACAATTCCGCAGGATTCAATGCCCAGCAGTTTCAAGGCTTCGGCGTGCTCGCGCGTCTGGGGCATGATCGAATCGTCCGCCGCGACAACGAGCAGCGCAAAACCGACGCCGGTCGCGCCGGCGACCATGTTGCGGATGAAGCGCTCATGGCCGGGGACGTCTACAAACCAGATGTCGGCGTCTGCCGCGCGGATGTGTGCAAACCCGAGATCGATGGTCATGCCGCGCGCCTGCTCTTCGGGCAGGCGGTCGGGGTCCGTGCCGGTGAGCGCTCGAACCAGCGCGGACTTGCCATGGTCGATGTGGCCGGCGACGCCGACCACAAGCTGCGGGTTGCTCATACGGAGAAGGTAGGCGAGCGACGCGACCGCGGCCAGCTTACGCCTCTAGGGGCTCGATTCGCACATTGCGCACGACGGCAGCGGGCGCCGGCGCCCTGCGCGTGACTCGCTGTGGCGGCTGCACGACGCCGAGATTGCGCAGTTGCGCATCCGCGCCACGTTGCAGCATGTATCGAATGACGAGGTTGAGCGCGATTCCGAGGCCCATCCCCGGCACGCCGAGTTTGTAAATCAGAATCG
>JAGQOO010000206.1 GCA_020427345.1 Phycisphaerales bacterium
CTTCACCGACCCGCGCAAGCCGTGCAAATGCTCGGCGCCGCAGATTGACCGCTATCTGGCGCGGATCTCGGGCCCGTTGCTGGAGCGAATCGACATTCATATTGAGGCGCCGGCCGTGCCGATCGAGCAGTTGCGTAGCGCAAAGCCGGGATCGGACAGCGCGGCGATGCGCGCGGACGTGTCGCGGGCGTTGGGCGTGCAGCGCGAGCGCTTCGGCGTTGGCTCGACTATTACAAACGGGCGGATGTCGAGTCGCGAACTCCGCAAACACGCCGCGATCGACTCCGACGGCGAGCGTTTGCTGCGGCAAGCCGTCAGCGAACTCGGTCTGAGCGCCCGCGCGCATGACAAGGTGCTGCGCGTTGCGCGTACAATCGCCGATTTGGCAGGGAGCGAGCGGGTTCTGCCGGCGCATTTGTCGGAGGCGATTCAGTATCGGCGGCTGGATCGGAGTCTGTAGTGGCTCTCGGTCAGCTGATTCTGTACCTGCTTTCATTGTGCGGACTTATGGCTCCGGTCATACTCATTGCGGTCTGGGGGCGCTCAGGGCGCCAATCGCGCGTGCCCCGCTACGTCGGCCACGACGACAGTGTCGATCTCGACGACGACGACAGCATTGATTTCGATGACGACGACGTGCGACGACGGTTCGGCCGGGCGCCGATGCCCGCGTGTCGCAATTGCCGGAACGCGTTGCGCGATCGCGATCAGCGATTCTGTGGTATCTGCGGAGCCCGATTGTGAAGGCGCATAGCGTATTGAATTCAATTCGATGGGAACGATTCGCGGCCGCTTGCGCGATCGCTCTTCTGACGACGCTTGGCGGGTGCGCAGCCAATCACGTCGGCGTCACTCAGTATGGCGGCATGCGCGAAGTCCTGCGGGACGGCGCCACGCAAGCCCGCGTCAAGCTCGCCGACGCCAGCCGCACGCCGCACGCATATGGCGTTGGCGCGCTGGCGAATCTCGAGGGCGAGGTCACGATTCTGAATGGCGACGTGTGGGTCGCGCGGAAAGCCGGCGCCGATTTGCGTATGACCGGCCCCGCCGTCGTGGCGTCTGATCAGGCGACACTGCTTACGCTGACAAGTGTCGACAACTGGACGGATGTCGCGCTGCCCGCGCACCTGAGCGGCCTCGATCTCGAAGCCGAGATCGAGCGCATCGCACAACAGAACGGCGTCGATACGAGCAAGCCCTTCCCCTTCCTGATCGAGGGCGAAATCACGAAGTTGGAGGCGCATGTCATCGCCGGCGGGTGCCCGATGTCAGGCGCCGCCGACAATCCCGAGCCATGGCGACTTTCAATCGACGCGCCGACAAAGGGAACGCTGGTCGGTTTCTTCGCGAACGATCAGGCCGGAGTAATGACGCATCACGGGTCGCGCACGCACATGCACGTCATCATGACGCTCGATGATCGCACGATCACTGCGCATGTAGAGGAAGCGTCGGTCGCAGCCGGGAGCGTGCTGCGCTTGCCAGCGCCGCGCTGATCACTCCGACGCGTTTTCGCGCAGGACGTGCTGAATGAACGCCGCCGCTCCGCCCTGGTCGTGCGCGGGCATGATGATCGACGCGATTTCCTTCAACGCGGACACGGCGTTTTCAACGGCGGCGCCGAGAGCGGCTCCGCGGATCAGGTCGAAATCGTTAACGTCATCGCCGATCGCCGCGACGCGGGCGGCGTCGATGCCCCATCGCTCGCAGAGTTGCCGCACGCCGAACCACTTGTTGACGCGCCCGTCGAACGCCTCGATCACTGAAAACTCGTACGCCGGCACGTGGATCAGGTTGAAAGCGGCGCGGCCGGTGAAATCAGCGCCGAAGGAAATGGCAAGTTCCTCCAGCGCGGGCGTCTCGTCGATGATCGTCACGCGCAGCGCGGCGTGGTCCGCCGCGGGCATGGCGTCGCATTCGCGCATTTCGATCGGGGACTTCGCCAGCCAGCGGTCGATCGCGACGTGACGGATCCGACCGGCAACCACCCATCCATCGAAGCCGAGATGCGCGCGATCCGACAGCCACAACACCGTGTGGTCGCGATCGCGAAACCACGTGAGCGTTTCGGCGGCCAGGGCGTCGTTCATGTGCGTGGCGCTGAGCGTCTTGCCGGTTCGCACATCGGTCAGCAATGCGCCGCCAACCGTGATGGCGGCGTCGAGATCAAGGCCGATTTCATCGATCACCGGGCGCGTTTCGGTGTAGCTTCGGCCGGTGCAGAGAACAATTCGCAAGCCGCTCTCGTGCGCCAGATGCAGCGCCGCGCGCGTCTCGGGCGCGACGCGACCGGAACGGTCGAGCAACGTGCGGTCGAGATCGATGGCGAGGAGTTGATACTTCAAGGGCTGCTCATACCGGGCTATCGCTGGGTACTTCATTCCGGCCGCATTGTACGGGCGGGAAGCCCGTACCACCCCGCAGTGAGTCCGGCGGTCGAAATCATCCCGCGCGCGCCACGCCCCGATCTCGCCTTCACCGCGCCCCTTTGAACACCCGGTTCTCCAGCGCCGGCGTCCAGCCCGTCCAGTCGCTGTCGGGGTTCTGGTCCGCGTCAATCGCGTTGAACACCATCGCCAGCTTCGCGTCCAGATTGTCGAGATAATGCACCATGAACGCCTCGGCGGTCGCCGGCAGACGCGGGCTGCCGAATTCATACTTGCCGTGGTGCGCGACGATGATGTGCTTCACGCTCAGCAGGGTTTGCGGATCGAGCGGCGTGCCGGCTTGCGCAAGCGCCGCGGCTTTCTGATCCACCCACGACACGGCCTGCACGATGTGGCCGAGCATCTGGCCTTCGGTCGTGTACTCAAAGCCGGTCGTCCACGACAACTCGGCGGTTTTGCCGATGTCGTGCAGAAAAACGCCGGTCAGCACCAGATCGCGATTGACGCGCGGATAGCGCGGCAGCACGAGCAGTGCCAGTTCGAGCAGATTGAGTGTGTGCTCCAGCAGGCCGCCGATGTACGCGTGATGGTTGTTTCGCGCGGCGGGCGCGGCCTGGTAGCGGTCGGCGAACTCGGCGTCGTTGATGAACTGGCCGATCAGCGCGAGCAGGTGCTTGTCACGAATCGTGCGCAGGACCTCCAGCGTGCGTTTCCACATCTGCTCACGATCGTTCTCGGTCGTGGGCAGAAACCGCGACACGTCAACCTCGCCCGGCTCGCACACGGTCGCGCCGTCGAGGATGAACTGCGGCTTGTTCTTGTAGCTCTCCACGCGGCCGCGCACGCGCAGCGGCGCGCCGACTTCGAGCGTCTCAAAAAACTCCTTCGACGCGTCCCACATGCGGGTGAGGAGTTGCCCGGTCTGATCGCCGAGCACGGCGTGAATGTAAAGTGAGCCGTTGTTGCTGGTGCGCAGGTCCTTTTGCAGCAGCAGGAATATCTCGCCATCAATCCGCTCGCCGGATTGCAAATCGCGAATGTAGCGCGGGGCGGTCGAACTACGCGAGCCGCTACCGACGACGTCGGTCATGGTCCACCAAAGCGGCCGCCGGTGGGCTGTTCAGGGGCCTGGCCCACCGATGACAACACGCCGATGAGCTCAAACTGCATTTGCTGCATCATCGCCATGAGGTCCTGCTGCGACATGGTCTCGACTTCGTTGATCTGTTGGGTGTAGCGGTCAAACACTGCCTGCACGTTCGGCAGCACTTCGAGCACGCCTTCTACCATCGCTTCGTCGATGGTCATTGGCAACTCAAACCGCCAGCGCCCGTCGACCAGTTTCATCGGAAGCGGAGGAACAACGCTTAGCTGCGCCTCAAACATCTCGCGGCTCATGCCTTGCGCTTCCATTTGGGCAATAGCGTCCGCGGGCAGACTTGAGAAAAACCGACCGCCGTTCAGCCGAACCGTTGCCTGATCGGCGTCGGCTACCTCAATATCCAGAGCGTCAAGCGCGCTCTTGAGCATCGCAGCCGGGTCACCTGACGCCTCACTCCCGACTTTTTGTTCCGCCGCCCGACTGAGATTGCCCAAGGAAGTAAACAGCGGCTGGATCGCGTCCAGCTTGGCGTTCAACGGCGCCACCTGTTCCGGGATCAGCGCACCGAGTACACCTTCCGCGCTGAACTGCTGAAAGTCGTTCGCGAGTTGCGTGAGGCTCTCGCGAATCGCGGTCGGCTCCTCGCCGGTCGCTGCCGCCTCGCCCGCCGGCTCCTCCACCGCCGCCGGCGCGTAGTCCGCACCGAGGTTCAGCTCGATCTTCTCATACGCGGCAGGCTGATACTGATCCGGCGGTTTGATCGCGCTCGTGTCGGGCAGGCTGATCGGCGTCGTGCCGCTGATCACGCCGGAAAACAGCGGGCCGGTTTCGTCCTGTCGGCCGCACGCGGCCAGAAAAGCGATACCGAGAGCGGCGACCCACAAGGGGCAATAGATCGCGTTTTTCATACAAGCGGTTCCCGTTAGCAGGCTTGTGTCTCGCCGGGGCAAGCCGTCGCGATTGGTCAGGTTACAGGCTGTGTCGGCGAAGCGTCAAACGGCGGGCGGGCGCGGTCGCGCGACGGGGCCGCGTCGCAATCGGGTCCACCGACCGATTTTCGAAATTCTCGCGACTGGTCGTATCGCCCGGTCAAACCGCCCTCTCCGCTCATGTCGGCCGCCCCAACAGGGGAGTCGGCCAAACCAGGGAGGCCCTGCGCGGAGGCAGTGCTCGCCTCGGTCCTTAAGGAACTCGGTTCGATCAAGCGCTTGGCATATCCAGGAATGGAGAAACGATGAGAAATCCCCCGGTATCACCCGTGGTTTCGCGCACTGCCCCTCAGGCGTTGCAGGGCACACGGTCCCTGCGCCGCGTGTCGCTGTTCGCCGGATGCGTCATGATTCTTTCGTCCATGTCGGTAACCGCTGATGTCGTCGTGGTCGACTTTCAGGACCTGACGCCGCAGACCCTGTTCCAGCCGGTACCGGACTCCTATGGGGGCCTCTCCTGGGCGAACAGCAGCTGGTTCTACGGCGAACTGGCGTCGGAACCAGGGCAGATTTACGTCGCGCTGGGTAGCGCCAACGCGGCCATCTTGGGCATCAACGGCAATGACTTCTTCTTCGATGGCGCCGACTACTGGAGCCGGCGCGCCGCGGACGCCAACGGCGATTTCTACTTCGTCCTTTATCACGACGGCCAACTGGTCTACGACGGGCGCAACGACCAGGCCGGGCGTCAGCGCTTCGATGGCGCCCCCCAGCACTTCGCCCCTAACTACACCGGCCCCGTTGACCTTGTGGCGCTCGCGTTTGATGGCGGGGGAGACGACTGGGACCACCTGGCGATGGACAACTTGCAGTACCGCATCATCGCCCCGCCCTGCCCGGGCGACCTCGACGGCAACGGGCAGGTCGACCTCGCTGATCTGGCCGGGGTATTGGCGGTATTCGGCAGTATCAACGGTGACGCGAACTACCTCCCCGCGGCGGACTTGGATAGCGATCAGGACGTGGACCTGGCCGACCTGGCCGGCCTGTTGGCCCTGTTCGGCACGACCTGTTAGCAGTTTTCACAATTTTCGCCAGAAGTCGTATCACCGCGGCGACCACCCGCTCCACTCCTTGTCGGCTGCCCCAATAGGGGCCGGTGTCGGCCAATCGGGGGGCCCTTGGAGGAAACATCATGAAGGGAATGAGACTGGCGGTAGCGGCGACGTTGATGGCTTCTGGGGTGGCGTGGGCCCAGAACCCGGACTTCCGCATTCGGGCGGATCATCGCACGCCGGACAATGGACAATGGGGGGCAGACGAATCGGTAGGCCACACCGAGTTTCGCGTAACGTCGCGATTCGCCCAAGTCTATTACGGCGGCGTCCTTCGCGCGGATGAGTTTCGTTTCACCGTGCAGCTCGACTTCTCGGGGATCTCGGGGTTTGACACCGAATTCGAATCGAGCCCGTACAACTCCGACTACGACGTCTACATCAGCGGTGGTTTCGTCGGCCGTGCGATCATGAACGCCGACGGGCCCGGCGTCGCGTTCCTGCGTTATGACAGTCGGCAT
>JAGQOO010000207.1 GCA_020427345.1 Phycisphaerales bacterium
CGCGTCGGCGATTTTGACGTGCTCGTCGGTGTGAACCTGTTGCGTGAAGGGCTTGACCTGCCCGAAGTGTCGCTCGTGGCGATCCTCGACGCCGACAAGGAGGGATTTCTGCGGAGCGAGACGTCGCTGATTCAGATGATCGGACGTTGCGCCAGAAACGTAAACGCGATGGTCATTCTCTACGGCGATCGGGTTACGTCGTCCATGCAGCGCGCGATTGATGAGACCGAGCGCCGCCGCAAGATCCAGATGGAATACAACCGGGAACACAACATTACGCCCGACACCGTCCGGAAGGCGATTCGCGAAGGGCTGCTGTCTGAAGTGTCGGCGATGCGGCGCGTGCGGGAAGCCGTCCACTCCGACGAGCAGGAGCACGATCGCGACGAACTCGTTCTCGAACTGGAAAAAGAGATGCTGCAGGCGGCGGATGCGCTCGATTTTGAGCGGGCGGCGGCCCTGCGCGACCATATTGCGGAATTGAAGGCAAGCCCGTCAGGGAAAGTAGCTGCTGCGGACGCCCGACCGAGCCCGCGCGGCAGTCGGGGTCGGCGGCAGCGGTAGAAGGCGGCCGGGGATGGCGTGATTCCGTCGGCCGTGGCGAAAGGCGAGTAATTGACGAAATCCCGACGCTGGCGGGCGTGGCGCATCGCGGCGAGTATGAGCGGCAGTTACGCGTCGAGTTGGTCGAAATCAACGCGACGCGAGATCGAATTCCAAGGCGGCGGAAAGACGCGAATCGCAACGATAGCGCGCCGGGCGAATTCGTCGAAAGAGTGGTAGACTTCCGGGTTTGGGCCCCCGGCGAATCGGGCCTCATCAACAAGGAGTTTGTGCGTATGAAAGCAGTGCGCAAGAAAAACCTGTTCCTGCTGGCGCTGATTGCGACGCTGGCAGGCGGCGCGGCGAGCCTGACCGCCGGGCCGATCGACAAGTACTCGCTCGCCAAGGCGCTGCCGGAAGACGTGGCGATGGCCGTGTACGGCCGCCAGCACTCGGGTCAGGAGTTCCTGAGGACTCAGTGGGAGCGCGTCTGGGAAGAGATTGAGAAGGTCCGCTTTGACAAGGACATCAAGCGGTTCTTCCAGAGCATGGCCGAAGAGAACGGCGCGACCGCCGAGGACTTCGACGCCACCTGGCAGCAGATGTGCGATCTCGGCGCCATGGTGGACTGGTCGGCGCTGGCCGAACGCGAAATGGCGTTCGGGATGAAGATGGGTTTCCCGACGCCGGAGATCGTCTTCATCTGCAAAGCAAGCAACGAGAAGGCCGCGTCCAACTTCACCGGCCTGTCGGGTATCGCTCAGCAACTCGTCGAGATGTCGTCAGAAGGCCTGGTCCTCGTGACCGAGGGTGAGGGCGAGAAAGTCCGCCACACGCTCACGCCGGTCGGCGTGCCTTTCCCGCTGGCGTTCACGCTGGCGCGCTCGGGCGATTCGATCCTGATCGGCTTCGGCTCAACGCTGCCTGATCAGGCGCTGCGTTTGCTCAATGGCGAAAGCGGCGCGCCGATCGCGGAGACAAAGCGCTTCAAAGAAGCTGTTTCTGAGTTGCCGAATGGCGAAGACTCGGTCGTGTTTGTCGACATCGCCAAGTTGATGGCGCAGCTTCGCTCGGTGATTGACGCTGCGATGCAGATGGCGCCTCCGGGCGACGACGAAGAGAAGGCGATGGTGGAGAAGATCGTCGCCCGCGTGTTCAAGATGATCGATATCTGGGACTATGCCGCCGAAGGCGCTTCGACCGACGGCATGGTGACGGACAATTACTCGATCACAGTCCTACGCTCTGACGCCCGCGATGCCGACCTGTACCGCATCATTTACGCGGACCGCACGCTGACCGACCCGTTCAAGTATGTGCCGGCAGAGGCGGGCGACGTGTCGGCGATGGCCGGGCTCGACTTTACCGCGGCGTACACAACGCTCGTGTCGTTCGTCTCTGAGGCGATCCCTGATGGCGCCGAGCACATCGCTGAATGGAACGCGATGCAGGAGCAGATGGGCGTCAACGTCGAGCGCGACGTGCTGAGCTGGATCGAAGGCTCGATGGTGAGCTTCAGCATCCCCGGCCCGACGCCATTCAGCCCCGCCGAGTTCATGATCATGGTCAAGGTGCGCGACTCGGACAAGGCGCGCAAGCAGATCGGCGACTGGATGGATCAACTCGAGCAGATGGTCGCCGCGCAGGGCGGTCAGGGCGTCGCTATCTCCGACGCCGAGATCGAAGGCGCCGAGGGATTCCGCAAGCTGATCATGCCGATGCTCGCCATGGTGGGTCTCCAGGCCCCGACCATTGGCGTCTATGACGAGTGGGTGATGCTCGGCGCCAGCCCGGAGATCGTCGCCAAGACGATCGCCGTCGGCACTGGCAAGGCCCCGAACTTCAGCACGAACGATCGCTTCAAGAAGGAAGGCGTGCCGTTCGATGGTCCGGTTCGCGCCGTTTCGTTCACCGACCTGACCAAGCTGGGCGATCAGCTCGGCCAGGCGCTGTCGATGGTGCCGCTGGCCATGACGCTCGCGGCGCAGGGGCAGCAGAATCCGGGTCAGCGCACGCTGCTCGCGATGATGAGCAAGGCCGGCCGCGTCGTGCGGAAGCTCGACTTCTTCCAGTCCTCCGCGTCGGTCACGACGATGAAGGGCCAGAAGGTCATCACACATTCGGTCACGCGCTATCGCGAGCCGGCGGCCGAAAAGCCGACGCCGGACAGCTCGGACTCCTCGCCGCAGTAGGTTGCAGCGCTGTTACGCGTTTTTCGGCGGGCGGCCTCGCATCGGGGTCGCCCGCTTCCTTTTTTTGGCAATGCCAAACCGCGCTCGGTTGTGCCACTGCCGTCCCGGCAGTGGTCTTCACCGCTCAACGCGACCTCGGAACGGCACTGCCGAGACGGCAGTGGCACACGGACGACTTTCACGTAGCGCGTGCAAAGCGCCTGCCACGGACTACGGCCGCGCTCAAGGTTGCAGCCCAGCCGCGGTCACGCGGTATGATCCGGTTGACAACGATTGCCTCGGTCGCAAATCGCCAGCACAGACGGAGATTCGCATGCCCCCTTACAGCAACGCCGCTGATTCCCGGCTGTTTCGTGCACCACTCGCATTGATCGGTCTCGCCATTACCTGCGCGGCCATCGGCCACGCCGCCGATCCGCGCCCCGGCGTTGATTGGCCGCAGTTTCGAGGCATCGCCGCCAACGGCGTGTCCGAAGGCGCCGCGCTGCCGACGGACTGGGACGTCGCGACTGGTCGCAACATCGCGTGGAAAACCGACATTCCCGGCCTCGCGCACTCCTCGCCGATCGTGTGGGGCGATCGCGTCTTTGTCACAACCGCGATCCCCGTCGGCGGTGAATCATCGCTGCGCGTCGGGCTGTACGGCGATGGCGGCTCGGCCAGCGACATGGTCGAGCACACATTTCGGCTGTATTGCCTGAACAAGAAAACGGGCGAGACCGTTTGGCAGCGCGACTGCAAGACCGCGACGCCGCAGTTCAAACGCCACACAAAGGCGACGCACTGCAACCCCACGCCCGCGACCGACGGTCGGCGCGTGGTCGCGATGTTCGGCTCGCAGGGGTTGTACGCGTTCGACATGGACGGTAAGCCGCTCTGGTCGCGCGATCTCGGGCCAATGGACGTCGGCCCGCACGACGACAACACGCTGCAATGGGGTTTCGCGTCGTCGCCGATCATCGTTGAGGATCGCGTCGTGTTGCAATGCGACGTGAAATCCGGCCCGTTCTTGATCGCGCTCGACGCCGCCGACGGCCGCGACCTGTGGCGCGTTGAGCGCCTCGATGTCACCGGCTGGAGCTCGCCGACCGCGTATCACGCGCCCGACGGCTGGCAGATTCTCATGAACGGCTGCCAGCACATCGGCGCCGTCCGCCTCAGCGACGGTTCCGAACTCTGGCGCCTCTCCGGCGGCGGCGGAATCCCTGTGCCGACGCCGGTTGTCGCGGATGGGCTTGTCTATCTGACCAGCAACCATCGCCCCTTCCGCCCCGGCGATCCGCAAAAGCCGATCTTCGTGGTCAAAGCCGACGCGCGGGGTCAGGTGACGCTGCCGGAAGAGGGCAAAGGCAACGAGCAGGTCGCGTGGTGGGTCTCGAAACGCGGCAACTACATGCAGACGCCGCTGATCTATCATGGCGTGGCGTATTTCTGCTACGACAACGGTCTGCTTTCCGCGTTTGACGCGAAGACGGGCGAAGAACTGTACCGCGAACGCCTCACCGCCGGCGGCGACGGCTTTACCGCGTCCGGCGTCGCGGGCGACGGCAAGCTGTACTTCACGAGCGAGCAAGGCGAAGTCCACATCCTGCGCGCTGGCCGCAAGTTTGAACGCATCGGCTCGGTCGCGATGGGAGAGGTGTGCATGGCGACACCGGCGGTTTCGGATGGGATGCTGCTGATTCGGACGCAGGGGCGGGTTGTGGCGGTTGCTGGGACGGGATCGGGCGACAAGTAGGAGTCCGCGTGGCACATCTGACGCAATACGTCGAAGGACCGGGCCGTGTGCCACGACCGTCTCGGCCGTGCCGATACCAGCGGTAGCGTCGCTCACAGAGGCCACTGCCGAGACGGCAGTGGCACACGTTCGCACAGCTTAGTTTCGGCGGCTGGTCACGTCATAGCAGGCCGCATATCTTTCTTAAGGTGACCGACTCGGCTCACGGAGCTAAACCGCGTGCTTGACATCTATCTCGGCGACAATCTCGACATCCTCCCCGGCTTTCCGGACGGGTCTTTCGATCTGATCTACATCGACCCGCCGTTCAATACAGGCAAAACTCAAGGCCGCACGCGGATTAAGACGGTTCGCGACGAGACGGGTGATCGCACGGGGTTTCAAGGCGCCCGCTATCAGACAATCCGCCTCGGCAATCAGGCGTTCGCGGATGTGTTTGACGACTTTCTGGCGTTTCTGGAGCCGCGCCTGCGGCAGGCGTATCGGCTGCTTGCGCCAACCGGATCGTTCTTCCTGCACATCGACTATCGCGAGGTGCATTACTGCAAGGTGCTGCTCGATCAGATCTTCGGCCGCGAGAGTTTTCTGAACGAGATCATCTGGGCGTATGACTACGGCGCGCGGGCGAAACGCCGCTGGTCGCCGAAGCACGACAACATCCTCTGGTACGCGAAGAACCCGACCAGCTACACGTATCGCTACGACGCGATCGATCGGATTCCGTACATGGCGCCCGGGTTGGTCGGCCCGGAAAAAGCCGCGAAGGGCAAGACGCCGACCGACACATGGTGGAACACGATCGTCAGCCCGACCGGCAAGGAAAAAACCGGCTATCCGACGCAGAAGCCGCTGGCGATCATGAACCGGATCATCAACGTGCACACGAATCCGGGCGATCGCGTGCTCGATTTCTTCGCCGGCAGCGGCACGACCGGCGAGGCCGCGGCCCGCGCGGGGCGCGAGGCTGTGTTGATCGACGAAAGTAAAGAAGCGGTGGAGATCATGTCGAAGCGGCTGGCGTTCGCGAAGCCGCGTGTGCGTCTCGGTCAGACCAATGCGCCCGGGAGAAAAAAGAAAGCGGAGACTGGGTCCCCGCATTTCGCGGGGATGACAGGGATGCGCGCGGAGGATCGCGGGCCGGAGTCACAGAATCAGACGCCAGTTGTCGCTCGCTGGAAGTGTAGGACGAACTGCCTCGCCAAGGACTCGAACCTTGGACCCGCTGATTAAGAGTCAGCAGGCTACCAGTTCTAAGCGCAATCAGAACAACGACTTAGCGAACACTGGTATGATCGGTTGCACCGAGCGTTGCACCGCGCAGCCGGATTCGGGCGGTTTTGGGCCGATTTCGGAAGGCAATCCGACGCCGAGCGCGGACGCTGGCGCGACGGCTGGCGGGAGCGCGACGGGGACCGGATTCGCTGACGCGGTTGCCGCGATCATGCGGCTGCCGCTGAGCGACGCCGAGAAGGCCGAGGCCGTGCGGCGGTTGCTCGCC
>JAGQOO010000208.1 GCA_020427345.1 Phycisphaerales bacterium
CAAGCGGTTTACGCGAATAGCGGGGGGAGGACTCGAACCTCCGACCTCCGGGTTATGAGCCCGACGAGCTACCAACTGCTCTACCCCGCAGCAAGATCGATGAGCATATGCGCGATTCGCCCGGCGGTCAAATCAGGCACGGCCTTATCAGACCGGCGATAACGACTCCTTAGCGCAATGCGAGCCCCGAGCCTCCCGGGCCGATGACTCGTTGTGGTACCGGGAGGACGAATCCGATGAAGGTCTGGTCCGCGCAGCCGGCTTGGGCGGCGCTGCTCGCGCTCGTAATGACAGCGGCCGCGTACGCTGGCCCGTCAGCCGAGTGCCCGGCCGGCGCCGGCGCGGGCGACGCAGGGCCAGCGGGGGCCGCGGCGATGGCCGATGTTGGCGGGGGCGGCGGTAGCGCGCTCGGCGTGTTCGCGTCCAAGCTGCTCGATACATCCGACTTTCCGCCACGCTGGCAGTGCGGGAACTGGACGGCGCTCAATGGCTGGCTGCACATCGTCTCCGATATCGCGATATGGGTGTCGTATTTGACGATATCGGCGGCGCTGATCGTTCTTGTGATGCGGCGGCGCGACTTTCCCGTGCCGCGGATCCTGTGGCTGTTCGCCAGCTTCGTGCTGTTGTGCGGGCTGACACACGGCATGGAAGCCGTGATCTTCTGGTGGCCGGCGTATCGACTGGCCGGGCTGCTCAAGTTTGTAACGGCGGTGGTTTCGCTCGTGACGGTTGTAGCGCTGGCGCAGGTCCTCCCGCGCCTGCTCCACTTCCGGAGTCCGGAGGAGTTGGAGCACGAGGTCGAGACACGCACCGCGGAATTGCGCAAGACGAACGAGGCGCTCGAGGCCGCGCGCGTTGACGCGGAAGGGGCGACGCAGGCCAAGAGCCAGTTCCTCGCGAACGTCAGTCATGAGCTGCGGACGCCGATGACGGCGATTCTCGGCTACAGCGAAATGCTGCTGCGCGATGAGGTGGCCGCCGATCAGAAGCACAATGCGGTAGCGACGATCGACCGGAATGGGCGATACCTTCTTCAGTTGCTCAACGACATCCTCGATCTGTCCAAGGTAGAAGCCGGCAAATTGACGATCGACGCCGCGCCGTTCAATCCGGTTGAGCTTGTCGAGGATGTGCTGACGCTGCTCCGATCGCGCGCGAACGAGAAAGGGCTCACGCTGCGCGCGGAGTTTTCAGAACAACTTCCGCGCCGGGTCATGTCCGATACGACCCGCCTGCGGCAAGTGCTGGTCAACCTTGTCGGTAACGCCATCAAATTCACGGACAAAGGCGGCGTCACGATACGGGTTCGCACGATCGTCGACGGTCCGAACGCGCTGGAGTTTGAAATCCAGGACACGGGGATCGGCATTCGACCCAGCGCCCTGCGCGAACTGTTTCAGCCGTTCTCGCAAGTCGACACATCAAGCACGCGGCGCTCCGTCGGAACGGGACTCGGTTTGGCGCTGTGCCGACGCCTTTGTCGCATGCTCGGTGGTGACATTCACGTCGAGAGCATTCCGAACCATGGCTCCGTGTTTCGGTTCCAGATCACCACTACCGCCGCGAATCAGGAGCCGCTGGTCACCGCGACCGGTTTGCAGGACGAATCGCGCGAGGCCCGCGACGGCAGTTCCAACCCGACCCGCCTCGCCGGCATGCGGCTGTTACTCGCGGAAGACAATCCCGACCTCCAAGCCCTGATCGCGGCGATGCTGCGGAAGCAGGGCGCCGAAGTCGATCTGGCTGACAATGGGCAGCTTGCCGTTGAGAGCGCCTGGGAAGCCGCCGAGGCGAACAAGCCGTATCAGGTTGTGCTGATGGACATGCAAATGCCCATCATGGACGGCGTCGACGCGACACGCACGCTGCGGGCGCGCGGCTATCGCGGGCCGATTGTCGCGCTGACCGCCGCGGCCTATCAGGCCGACCGCGAGAAGCTCATCGAAGCCGGGTGTGATGATGTGGAGACAAAACCGGTCCAGCGCGGACGCCTGTTGGTTGCGATCGAACGCTGGGGTGAGGGCGTGTCGGACAAATCAGAGGCCGCTGGCCGCGAAACCGCCGCTGGGCGCCATTAACAGGCCGGCTCGCCCGGAAGACTCTCAAAACACGCGAGGCATTTCGGCAGATAATCGCCGACGCCACCGACCATCAGCGGCGACAACACCGGCGTAACGCGTTGCGAATATCGCGCCGGCGCGCCGCAGTCGACGCACGGGGCAGTCAGCGCGTCGACACGATCCGCCATTCGCTTCAACGCCGGGAACGGCTCGAACGCTCCTCCCCACGCGTTGTAGTCCAAGCCGACCGCGATGACACGCCGGCCGCGTCGCGACAACCGCTCAGCCACTTCGGCCAACTCCGGACCGAAGAAATGCGCTTCATCCACGCCCAGCACGTCAAAACCGTCAGAAAGCGATTCGAGTTCATTCGCGTCGCGCGCGGGTGTCGATGGGAAGCGGCGGCCGTCATGCGTGGAGATGGCGACGGCGTCATAGCGATCATCACCGGCGTGGCGAAAAGCGATGACGCGTCGGCCGTCGGCGCGAGCGGCTTCGAGGCGCGCGATGAGCGCCGTCGTTTTGCCCGCGAACATGCAACCACAAATGACTTCGATCATCGCGTTGATCCGGGAACCACGACCTCACGCCCGCGAAACCGCAACACGAACCAACCACGGCTCAAGAGCCGTGGCACACCGCGCGGCTCCACAAATGCGGCCGGCCGCAATCCGCCTTGTGGCGCCACCCCTCCGGGTGGGGCAGGCATCCAGCCTGCCTCCTCACACCAAAAAACCGTTCACTTCGCGCGGCGCAACCGCGACGCCGCTTCGACGAGCGCTTGCAAGCGCTTCGGATCCGGCTCATTCGACCAGAACCCATCCCGCTTTACGAACGAACCAACGATAAGCGCGTCGACATGCGGCCACAACTCCGGCAGCGTATCTGGCGTGACGCCCGACCCAACGCACACGATCCCGGGTATCGCTTTCCGCGCCGCGGCCACATCCTCCACCGCCGCCGGCCGCCCGGTCGCCGAACCGGTGATGATCACGCCGTCGGCGCCGCTGAACATCGCTCCTTCAGCGAGTTCGGTAATGCTGAGATCCGACGTGATCGTGTGAGAAGCGTGTTTCTTGCGAATGTCCGCCAATACGCGAACGCGATCCGCGCCGATTTGTCGGCGATAGCGCAGCAGCGGGCCGGCGGACGCCGTCGGCATCAGCCCTTCGTCGGCGACATGCGCGAAGACGAAATTCTCGACGCGGACAAACTCCGCACCGCACGCGTGCGCGACGGCCACCGCCTCGCAATTCGCGCCGGCCAGCACCTGCACACCGAGCGGCATCGAACACGCCGCCCGTACGGCGAGCCCCACGGCCGTTATGCCGGCGACAATCTCGGGGCCCACGGCGCCGTTGAGATACGGCGCGTCGTGCATGTTCTCGATCATTACCGCGTCAAAGCCGGCATCGGCGTACAGACGCGCTTCGCCTGCCGCCCGTTCGGCGAGCGCGGCGATCGAGTCCGCGCTCCGCGGCGTTCCGGGCAAAGCCCCGATGTGGATCATGCCGATCAGTGCGGGTTGACGGTTGAACATGAGCACTCCACAGCTTCGTCGGGGTTCTATAACGCGCCAACGCGACCCGACTATGCGCGCGTTTCTGTTTTCGGCGCGGGCCCCCGGCGCGCCGACAGCCACGCTTCCACACTCATCAACCCCAGCAGGGCCAACGCGACAATCACAAACACGTCAGGGGTCCAACTCCACTTGGTTTCGCCGAGCGCCCCGTTCAGGTCTTCCATGGTAACCGGTATGCCGAGTCGCTCGCTGAGGTCGGCTGCGCTGACCAATTCGGGCGCGCTTTCCTCCTCCGGCCAGTTGACGACATAGCGGCCGATCTCCGTGCCGGCGGATTCAATCGCATACACGCCCGGCTCGCGCGTCGGCCAGTTTGAAGCCGGCGCGCCGCTATCGACCAGAATCTCGACGCCTTTGCCCTCGACTGCCATGTTCCGCACGGTCACGCGTCCGCTCACGCCGGGCGCGAGCGCGTCGCGTCGGATTTCGCCAAGGTCGAACATTGGCGCCACCGCGCGTTCCTGTTCGACAATCCGATGCATCAACGTAAGTAGTCCGGCCGCTCGCGAGCCGAGCGCGCTCCACGTCGGATCCGGCGCTGTCGCCAGCAGAATCACGCGACCTTGCCCGACGCGCCGCTCGATCCACGCCGGCGCGCCGTCGTCGAAGACGGCGACGACCCGCGCGCCATCGACCGGCCGCAGCGACCCAAGCCGCTGTGTAACATCGACACGCGTGAACTCGTCGATCCCGCGCGCGCCGCCCAGCGGCGCCTCCGCCGCCCAGCGCATTCTGATCGGGCCGTCCAAACTGTCGACCCTCGGCGGCGTAGTGGTGACGAGTCCACGCACGGCGGGCCAATCTCCCGCTGCGCCGCCCGGCACAATCAACAGCGTTGCGCCACGCTCCACCGCGTTCCGCAGTCGCGTCGCCCAGTCGGCGCCGGCGTCCGTCAAGGTGGTCACGATCAGGGCCGGCTCGGCGCCCGCGCCAGTCGCGACGGGAATCGAAGTTGGCGAGTAGCGGCGTAGTTCGACACGTTGCCGATCCGCCGACAGGCCCGTCGGCGCCAGCAGCGTCGACAATATTCGCAGTGTGAGGGCGTCCTCCGGCTGGCCGGCATCGAGCCGCCACGCGACCGGGCGCGGCTCGACGTAGTAGGTCAGCCAGCGCGCCTGATCGAACGTGAGGCGATCTTCGGGCGCGACGACAACTCGCGCAACATGCCAGCCCATCTCGCCCGCCGACGCCTCGACCCGCGCTTCACCCGTTTCATTCGCGATCGAGTCCGGCTCTGTGACGCCGATGAGTCGCCCGGTGGCGTCATACAACTCAACATGGAACGTGCCGGCCGCGCCGGTGGCCTGTACACCGACATCCACCCTGACCGGTGAGTCCGCGAACACCGGCGGCGCGGCCCGCGCGTTGACGATTGCGAGGTTCGACAGCGCCTCCGCGTCGGGCGAAACAAGCCGGAGCGAAACATCGCGCACGCCGGAAACACTCGACGCCCCAACGTCTCTCCATGCGCCGGCGAGCTGGTCGCTGATTACGACGATTTCGCGCCGCGCCGGTTTCGCGTTGCGCAGCATTTCCGCCGCGCTCCGCAGCGATCTGCCAAGCGGCGCCGAACGCTCGATCGATGCAGCGCCGGCCGTCGTTACGCGGCGCAGCGCAGCTTCCACACGGACGAGTTCAGCCGTCAGGGGCACATCCGCCTCGGATGAGGCCGTGCGGATCAGACCCAGTTCGGAACCGTCCGGCTCATCGCGCGTCGACGATGCAATACGCAACGCCGCATGCTCGGCGAGTTCGCGTCGCGACTCCCCGGTTGCGTTTGCGTAGCCCATACTTGCCGAATCATCAATGACGATGACGCGCGCGACCGGACCGCCCGGCCCGGCGCCGGTATCGCATCGCGGAGCCGCGAGCAGCATCGCCGCACATGCGAGAGCGGCGGCGCGCACCGCCAGCAAACCCCATTGTCGGACGCGGTGCGCTTTGCGACCCGCCACAAGCACGCTTGCGACCCGCTGCAACGCCGGGAAACGAACGCGGCGTGGGCGCGGGCGCAGCAGGAGGTGGATCAGCACGGGAAGCACGATTGCCGCGACGCCGAACAGCAGCGGCGGCGCGCCGAAGCTGATCGACGCCAGACTCTCGGTGTGCGCGGGCCATACTGATCGGACTTGTAGAAGCTCAAGCGACAGTGAAAGCTCCCTGACGGCGCAACCGCTGGCCAGCCGGCTTTTCTGGAAAATCCTGTACACCAGGCCCGGCGCGAGATAGTCTACCGCGATGCGCGAGGCCGCTTGCCAGAATACGCGCCGACCCTGACCGCGAGACGCCATGTCGCTCGA
>JAGQOO010000209.1 GCA_020427345.1 Phycisphaerales bacterium
CAGACGGTGTTCAAGATGCACGAGCCGCAGCAGTTCATCCACGCGGTCGCGCACCTGATTCAGCGAACGTCCCTCAATCATCGCGGGCAGCGCGACATTTTCGCGCGCTGACAACGTCGGCAGCAGGTTGTACTCCTGAAAAATGACGCCGATGCGGCGACGGCGGAACAACGTGCGGCGGCGGTCGGTCATCCGACCGATGTCCTGTCCTTCGACGAGGACCTGCCCGCGCGTCGGCCCCGTGAGGCCGGCAATCAAGTGCAGCAACGTGCTTTTGCCGGAACCGCTCGCGCCCATGATGGCGATGAAACTGCCGGCCGCGATCTCGACCGACACCGCGTCAAGGGCCAACACGGTTTCGCCGGCGCCGTCATAGGTCTTACTGACATCGCGCGCCGCGACGACGACATCGCGCCGAGGCCCATTGTTGCCCGCCGCGACCCCCTCAGCGCCCGCCGTCTCGGAGGTGATTTCCATCGAATCAGTGTACGGGGCGGCTGCCGGGAGGGCGAATCGACAACAACTTCAAGTCAACATCGTGGCACAGCGCCTGCCCCCCGTCCGTCTAGTCCAGCGGAAACCGATCCAGCAACTTGCGCAGCGCCACCTTGCCATCGGCGTCCATCTCGCAAAGCGGGGATCGGAACGAATCGCTCATCCAGCCGCGAATCGCGCAGGCCGTTTTGATCGGAATCGGGTTGACCTGCATTCCCAACAACCCCGACATGAGCGGCCACAGCGCCTTGTGCGCCTCTCGCCCGGCAGCAAGGTCGCCGCTGAGTATCGCGGACGTCAGGCGCGTCATCGCGCGTGGCGCGAGATTCGAAATCACGCTTACGACGCCGACCGCGCCGATCGCCATCAGCGGCAACGTGATCGGATCATCACCCGACAGAATCACGATATCCGACATCGACGCCAATGCCGCCGCGTCGTCGACGCGTCCGGTCGCGTGCTTCACCATCGTGATGTTTGAATGCCGCTCGCGCAGCCGGGCAATCGTCGTGTTTTCTAAAGTCACCGCCGTTCGGCCCGGAATGTTGTACAGCATCACCGGCAAGTCCATCGCGCCGGCGATCGCGCCGAAGTGCCTCTCCATTCCGGCTTGGGGCGGGCGGTTGTAGTAGGGGTTCACCACCAGAACGCCGTCCGCGCCGGTCTCGGCCGCCTTCCGCGCCAGTCGCACCGCCTCCGCCGTGGAGTTGCTCCCGGCGCCGGCGATTACCGGCACGCGTCCTTTCGTCTGCCGAACGACAAACTCGACGACCTGATCGTGCTCAGCATGTGACAATGTCGGCGACTCGCCAGTGGTGCCGCACGGCACGAGTCCGTCTACGCCAGCCGCGATCTGACGCTCGACATGCCGCCCGAGCGCGTCAAAGTCGACGCGATCCTCGTCCAACGGCGTGACCAGAGCGGTAATCGTCCCGTGAAAGACCTTCGGCTTTGACATGACGCGTCTCCGTGAGTTTCAAGGAGTATACCCGGCGCGGCGTCGGCGCGGTTATAGTCTGCCGACATGTCACCCACGCTTTGCGCCGCGATGATCGTTCTGCTGGAAGGCCTCGGCATCGCCTCGATTTTCCCCGTCATCCACGAATACGTGGCCCAATTCGCCGCGCGGGAGTCGTGGGTGGATCAGAAACTCTGGGTTGGCGGCCTGCTGGCCTGTGTCGCGCTTCCGAAGGTCATTCTCAGCCCGATCTGGGGGCATATGTCCGATCGCGTCGGCCGCCGACCGATTCTCGCCCTCGTCACGATCGGCGGCATCGTCGGATCGTCGATGTGGGCGCTGGCGCCGCGCATCGGCTTCGCATTCCTGATCGGCTCGCGTGTGATCGTAGGCGTCTTTGGCGCTCAGGCCGGTCTCGCGTACTCGATCATCGCCGACGTCACGACGCCGGAGTCCCGCGCCGGGCGCATGGCGATTCTCGGCGCGTCATTCGGGCTCGCCATCACGCTCGGACCGATCTTCGGCGGACTGATCGGCTTCAATGCCGGATTCCAGGCGATCGGCTGGTGGTACGCTGGGCTGCAATGCGTTTCGTTGACGATCATCCTGGCGATGTTGCGCGAAACGCGGCCGACTGTTGAAGGGGCCACGGACCCGACGCAAACGCGTCGCGCGGCGCCACTGACTGCAAGCGCATGGCTGATCCTCGGCGCGACGTTGGCGGCGACAATCGGCATGTCCGAGCTCACATCGACGCTCGGCGAAGTCACCAAGCAGGTATTCTCGTTCGACGCTCGAAAAGTCGGCTACGCGTTCGGCTTCTTCGGCTTCATCGCGGCGCTCGCGCAAGGCGCTGTGCGACGGCTTTCGCAGCGCTTCGGCGAAAAGGCGCTCTCCACGCTTGGCATTGGACTCTGCGCGGCCGGCTTCGCGATTCTGGCGCTGAAGCCGGGTATCACGGTCTTCTTTGTCGCGGTCAGCCTGATCGCGGTCGGAAGCGCCCTCAATGTCACTGGCCTGACAACGCTGATCTCACATGCCGTTGCGGCGTCGGAACAAGGCCGTGCGATCGGCATGAACCAATCGGCGACGGGCCTCGGCCGCGCGGTGGGGTTCTTCCTCGGAAGCGGGTTGCTGACATACGGCACGCAGGCGCCATACGCCGTGGCGGCGGGAATGATGATTCTGGCGATGCTGTTGCTCGCCCCGCTGAGTCGCGCGCGCGACCCAAACGCCGCCTGATCGATCAGTCGGCCAGTTTCAGCGTGAATACTCGACCCTGGATGGTCCGGCCATCGTATTCACGGCTTCGCGCAGCTACCGCCACGCTCAACCCCGCCCGCAGCGCCGCGTCAGGAAATCCGTCCGCTGTCTGGCGATTCGCGTCGCAAATCGCGGCGGCGCCGTCGCGCGTCAGGTGATTGGCGATGAACTGGGCGACCGGCTCCAAGTGTCGCTTTTCGTACAACACTTCGGCGCCGACGATACGATCGAACTGTAAATCCGGATACGTCAAGCGCCAATCGACGAAACGCGTCTCCGGGGCGGGAATCTGGTTCCGCTCCGCGCTGAGCCGAACGAACGCCAGCGCGTCATCGTCGTAGTCCGAGACCATCGCGCGAAACCCGCGACGCGACGCCACGAGCCCCACCAGCCCCAGCCCCGCGCCGAGCTCGAGCAAGGACAATCGTCGGCCGTCTGTATTCGTCGCCGGCCACGACTCGACCAGGTCCGCCAGCAGCAGACACCCCGGCCAGAATTCCGCCCAATACGGCAGAAATTCATCCGCCTCAAACCGCCGCAGCACCGTCGGATCGTCGATCAACTCCTCAAAATTCGCCGGCCCGTACAAAACCAGCGGCCCGCCTGCCAGTTCCAGGGGCCGCCGTCGGACCGGATAACCGAGAAATCGCTCGCGTGAATCGGCCGGGCGATCAGATTGTGGAGTGTTTGACGCTTCGTTCATGGATTTGTGCTGGGCTCATCTCGTACGACGGTTATTATGCGAGCTACCAAACGACAGCACGACCATTGTATGGCAACGATCCCCCGACAACGACAATCGAAAGCAGGCTATCGGCTTGAGGCGTTTGGCCGCGACCACGCGGAACTCGTCGCGGCTTGGGCGCCGACCGTCGACGATTGCTGGCGCGTAGCGCCACGCACCGCCCCGCCGCTCAGCGCCGCCAAGGTCCTCGAATGGGGCCGCGAAGGCGAGCCTTTGTCACTGTTTCGCGTCGGCGCGGAGACGCCCGTCGCCTATGCCGAACTCAACCTGTTGAATCGCGTTCAGGCCACATATTGGATCGGCCATGTGCTGGTCGATCCCGCCGAACGCGGGCAAGGCGTGGGTCGAGAGTTGATGCGGCAAGTGCTATGGCGCGCGTTCAATGTCAGAGGGGCGTCGCGCGTTTCCCTGGTCGTTTTCCCCGACAACCCCGCGGCCATCGCCTGCTACAAGTCCGTGGGCATGAACGCCGAAGGCTGGGAATCGCACAACTTCCCGGCTTACGGCCGGAGAGAACGGCTGATGCGCTTCGTCGCGACGCGTTCATGACCCGCCCGGCTTTACCGAGAGACCTGCTTTGGGAGGGATGCGCCACCGATTGCGGCGCGCACAATGCGACGTTTTGTCAAATCCGTCAGGACGTTGAGGTCACCGCAAGCACTGGCAGCGGGGTCGCGCTCTTTGACTCGCCGGGCGGGGGCGCGCGATCGAGCGGCCGCGCCTCCGGTAGCGCGTGGCTCGCGACGCCACCCGCCGGATCGGTCATCGGAACGCGGTTCATTGGCGGTTCGGTCTTGCGCCGTACTGTCATAAGCCGCAGGCGCCACGCCCAACCGATGGTCTTGCGCGTCGTCTGCATCAACCCCCACATGCCAAGCATCTGCCAGATCGCGTCGGCAAGGTACAGTCGGCTCTTGGGGCGCAGCAGCGCGAAGCCAGCGCGAATGGGGTTATAGAAGTACGCGTACGCGAGCAGGATGTTGATCTGTTTGCGCCAAGGTTTGTTGTGGTGCGACGCGACGACAAAGTTCCCGCCGAGCATATGCTCCTCAACGCGGCGACCACCGACACTCTCGTATGCCATCCCGGACGTATACGTCCCCGAAAAGAGCTTGGAACCCGTCGCGGGAACGAGCATCAACACCTGCATACTGATCGCGCCGGCTTTTCGGAGAAGCCGTACCTGGTTGAGTAACCCGTAGGGCCGCGGGCCGCGACTGATCAACGGTTGTTCATCGT
The DNA here is from genome assembly GCA_020427345.1 of Phycisphaerales bacterium. Lineage (GTDB taxonomy): Bacteria > Planctomycetota > Phycisphaerae > UBA1845 > Fen-1342 > DSPM01. The sequence continues at coordinate 4,701 of JAGQOO010000209.1, forward strand.
GGTGCATCATCATCGGCATCGGATCAATACCGTTCTTGCGAAGGAGCCCGAACGCCTCGCTCGTCTTGTCAACACTCTGACCCTTGTTCACGAGCGTAGCCGTCATATCTTCAACGCCCAGCCACAACGCCCGCACGCCTGCCGCCCGAACAAGTGGCAGATGATCCCGGAGCTTGAGCGTGTCGTGCACGGTGACCTCAGTGCCCCATCGAAACCGATGCCGTGCCCCGCTTGCCGTCCGCGTCCGCGCGAGCGTTTCGACGATGTCGAGTGTGCGCTGTTCGTGGTTGAAGAAGTTATCATCCGCGCCGAAGAAGTGCCGGATGCCGTATTCTCGCCCGAGCGTTGACATCTCGTCGGCGATGCGCTCACCACTCTTGACCCGATGCTGACGCTGGTTGTACGCCGGAATCGGACAATACGGACACGCGAATTTGCAACCGAAGGTCAGCACAAGCGACGCGATCGGCGAGTAGCGCCGAACATCTCCGGCCTCGAGGGCGCTAGGCCCCAGCAGCTGGGACCGGCTTGGCGCCTCCAACAAACGAAAGCCGAGCGCGGCGTGCGGCAGCTCGTCGAGATCGCCAACGAGTCGTTGGACGCCAGTGTCCACCAGGCGCTCAGCGACTCCATCAACTGTCGAGTGCGCGTAGACGAGCCCGGGCACATCGTCGAGCGCGCCCAGGCGGCGCGCCCGCTCAAACGCGCCGCGAATCGACTCGCCGCTTGACCGCAGGTTCAGCAACACCTCAAGCAGGCTGAGTAGGACATACTCCTCTCCGGTTACCGCCACATCCGCCGACCATGGATCGCGCGGATCAACCCCGAAGGCGTCCCACGGCTCATATATGACCTTGGGACCGCCTACGACGATCAGTGGCCGTTTCGACAGAGGAATCCGACACGCGTCTTGTATGAGCTCACGGCACGCGGCGTTGTGCAGCTGCATGCTCGAGATCATCAGCGCGTCGGGGATGCGGCCGTCAAGCCGCATCCGAGACGGCCGAAACCGCGGGCTCCATTGCTGAAGCACGATGCGTGTCTTCTCGAATCCGGCGTCATGCATCGCCGCGCCAATGGCCCGTACCCCCGCCGGAGCCATGCGCATGTCGGCGTACAGGAATGGAAGCATGCGCGTACGCCGATCAAAGGCGCACGCGATGACAGTAGTCAGATCATGGCGCGCCGCAATGCCGCGCAATCGCACGCGCAGGTCGCGCATGGATCCGGAAGGC
>JAGQOO010000020.1 GCA_020427345.1 Phycisphaerales bacterium
TGGAGGCGCATCGGCTAGGGGCCGCTATCCAAAGCAAATGTAGAACCCCCAGGTGTCCGAGTCAAGATCATTTCAGAGCGATCCAAAGTGTTCTGAAAAGGGCTGGAGTCGACGCGCGAAGCACGGTACGCTGTCTGGTTGGGGAGGCGAGGACATTTCCAGTGACGGCTGAGACCATTACATCCGAGCACGTCGATCGACGCCGCGCGGCCAGAACTGGAGAGCGCCTGCGGGGTGATCTGCGCGCTTTGGTCGCCGCCCTGCCCCTGGAGGCAAGAAACGCGACCGGCGCGGCGCGATGGTCGGGCGTTTCCCGACCCGTCTGTCAGCGGATCATCGCGGCGACGCGCCACCGGGCCGATCCACTCGGCTGCCTGCGTCGCTTGCCGGGCCTACAGGGACTCACAAGCTTCGTGCGCGCCGCCGCTGACCGGGGGCTGAGGGCGGACCTGATTCAGACGGTAGAGGCTTCCGTAGCCGAGTACGCGTCGCTGCTGGATTACCTCGGCGGAAGCCAGACGGATGTGTTTCGAGCACTGGACCGCTGGGAAGCCGAAAACGCGTTCGATGAGTCAGTGGACGCCGAGGATAGCCCGGACGACCCCCGCCTGGCCGCGCGGATCGCAAGCTTCAACGCGATGCGCCGCTTATCCGGCCGCGAATATGAGGGCCAATGGTCGGTCTTCCTCTACGCTCCTTCCCGGACCAATCCGGGCGGCGTGGACAGCATGGCCTCCCTCGGTCTCATCGGCGTTCGGCTCGGCGAGAATCCACTGCCCATCTGCCCGATTGGGCGGTTCGTAATCGGGCTCGAGGACCACAACGTTGATCCAACCAGTGGGCTTGGCGACGACGGCGCGTCGGGGTTGCCGCTAGGGAAACTGGCCGACTTCTGCTCCGACAATTGCCCTGATCTCGTCGCCCGGCAGGCCGGCCACTACGTGACCGGTGTCGTGGAGACGGCGGGCGTGGGGTCCGACCCATTCGACCTCGTCATCGTAAACCGCCAATCGAGCGCCAAACACCCCGCCGCCGCGACGCCGCCGATCGACCTCGTGTACCTGATCGACAATGGGCCGTCGCGCGCCCTTGGCGTTTTTGTGCTGCTCCACAAATCACTCGCCCGGCAAAGCGTGCAGGGCGCGGGGGCGTACATCCGCCATGACGTGTGCGCGGCGCGGGGCAATCTCGCGGAGTCGCCGGCCGATCGCTGGCAGGATCGACTGCCGGACGGGCCACGGCTGGAGTGTCTCGGCCCGGACTTCAGGACCGCGCCGTCGTTTGTCTATGACCGAATGCCGGAGTTGCTGAGCGAACTGCTTCGACTGGGCGATTACCGCGCCAACGATTTCCTGTGCTATCGCGTGCAGACACACTACCCCGTTTGGAATTGTCCGTACCTGATCTGGATGGACTACTCGCCGGAAGACACGCCCGACACGCTCTAGGAATGCAGCGGCGTCGCATGTCGTCATTCCCGCGCAAAGCGGGAATCCAAGGGCGTGTGGCCCGCCTTCTGCGCAGCCGTAGGCATGTGAAGTTAGAATGGGCGAGCCAACCGAAACGCCGCTTGCGGCGAAAGCACGCCACGCGGCCCAACAGCGCCCAAGGGGACGCGCATGTCGTCGGATGAGACTTCACACGCTGGCCTCGACGGCTTGATGCATCATACGGTTGTCAGAGGATTCATCGACAACGGCTTCGGGCCAAGCACCGCGGAACTCGCAGGCGAGCTCGGGATAAGCGAAGACAGTGCTTCCGAATCACTTCGACGGCTCGAGTCGATCCACGGCGTGGTGCTCGACCCAAAGTCGGGTCAAGTCTGGATCGCGCACCCGTTCTCCTCGACACCCACGTTGTTCTGCGTTGTAGGACTCGCCCACCGATGGTGGGCGCCGTGCATCTGGTGCGCACTGGGAGTAGCCGCCCTGGTTGACGAAGCAGAGGTGAGGATCTTGACGCGGCTAGGGGGTGACGGAGCGTGCTGCGAGTTCTCGACGAGTGCGCAATCGCTGGCTTCGAGTGGTTTGCTGGCGCATTTCCCGATTCCACCGGCCCGAGCATGGGACAACGTCCATCGGCACTGTGCCTGCACGCTGGTTTTCGACAGCGAGAAGTCGATCACCGAGTGGTGCGCGCGGCATCGGATCTCGCGCGGTGAGGTCTTGCCCTTGGCCCATGCGGCAGCGTTCGCCAGGATCTGGTATGGAGACCATTTGTCCCGCGAATGGAGGAAGCCGTCGTTGTCGGATGCGCAAGCCTTATTCGAGCGCGCAGGACTAACGAGCCGGCACTGGCGCTTGGAGGGAGGCGTCGATCACTTCTGATGGCCAGACAGTGTTCCTCGGAGCAATCAAAGCGGGCGTGTGGAATGCCATCGTCGCAACCGTAGGCATGTCTTGCAGCGTGGAGTTAGAATGCGCGGACCACCGGAGACTCGCATGCGAGCGACTTCGCGCCAACATGCTCACGCCTGTGGCGAAAGCATGCGACCCGGCCCGATAGCAATTCAAACGACGTATGGCTGATCGCGACTGACCTGGATCACCCGCTTGACGACTAAGGCAGGTCCACTCTCGCCGACATAATGATTGCGACGAGCCGAGCCCCTACCCCACCCGCGCCCAAACCGCCTTCAGATACCCCGATTCCGGGCAATTCAGCCGCACCGGATGATCCGCCCCCGGCCCGGTTGTGTCGAAGACCTGCACGATCCGCCCGGCCTGCCGCCCCGCCCGATGCACAACCTGCAAAAACGCGTCGCGCGACACCAGCCCGCTGCAACTGCACGTCAACAAGACGCCGTCCGGCGCCACGACGCTCATCGCGAGCCGGTTCAAATCTAGGTACTTCTTCATCGCGTCTTCGTAATCGTTCCGCGACAGGCAGAACTTCGGCGGATCGAGCGCGATCACGTCGAAACGCCGCTCGCCTTCCGCCATCTGGCGTAGATACTTGAACGAATCCGCGTGCGTGAATTTGATCCGCGCCTGGTTCAGATTCGCATTCTCCCGCGCGACGGCGACCGCGTCCTCATCCAGATCAACGCCGATCACTTCGCTCGCTTCGCCCAGCACGCGCGCCGCCACCGAAAACCCGCCGGTGTAGCAGCACAAATCCAGCACCGACTTACCGCCGCACAGCGCCGCTAACCGCCGCCGATTGTCGCGTTGATCGCAGAAAAAACCGGTCTTATGCCCGCTCGCCGGCTTCACCCGAAACCGCAAGCCGTTCTCGCGAATGACCACGCTCAAGTCCGGCTCCGGCGTTTCAGGCAGTTCAAAGCCCTCCATCTCACACACGCGCGCGTCCGCTCGCGACAGAACCCGCCAGTGGTCAAACGTCTCCTGCGGCCGATCCAGGCTGGTCGGCGGCGAAAGCACATTCGTCAACGCGTCGGTAATCGTGCGCACACGCATCGCCATTCCGAGCGAAAACAACTCCATCACCAACACATCCGCATACCGCTCGACAATCAGCCCGCTCAGCCCGTCCCCCTCGGCGTGCACAAGTCGGTACGCGTCGGTAGTCTCGGAAATGCGCGTGAGATCGCGCAGCGCGACGGCCCGCGCGATCGCGTCGCGCCAGAAAGCCTCATCCACCCACGCCTCGCCGTGCGTGAGCATGCGGATCGCGATCTGCGATTGTGGGTTGTATAGCCCGCGCCCGAGCAGCTCGCCGTCCTTGATGTAGACATTGACGACATCGCCCGGCCGCGCCGCCCGATCGGCTTCGCGGATCATGCGTTGATAGATAAACGGGTGATTGGTCGCGGACCGCAGCGACACCCACGGCCCTTCCAGCCCCGCCGGCGTCCCCGCGCGGGTCTTCGGCGCCCGCGGCGCCCGCCGCCGCTGATTCGATGTCGAACTTCGTCCGCCGCGCTGGTTCATAGCCGCAAGGTGTACCGGATTCGCGGCGTCATCGGAAGTCGTCGCCCTACTCTTCCGGCGTCGCCCCCAGATCCTCTGGCGTCAGATCGCGATCGATCGAGTATGACTCGCTGAACCAGCGGCCAAGGTCGACCATCTTGCAGCGCGCGGAGCAGAACGGGTAAACCTCGGGCAGGTCACCCTGATACTCCAGCAGCTTCTCGCAAATCGCGCAACGGTATTGCGGCATGTCGGGATGGTAGGCCCCGCCACGCGCTCCGCCAAGCCGGCGCGAAACGCGGAAAAAAGAAAAACGTCCGCGGCGCGCCGGGTTTTGGATCCCGATCGGCGAAGCCGCGAACGTCAATGTCTGTCAAACAACAGCGAATCTCGGATTTTCGACAGCGAGCCCGTCAGATGTACTCTTTCACATACTCTTCGAGCTTGCGCTTGGCTTCCTTCTCGATCTGCCGCACGCGCTCGCGCGTCAGCCCGACCGACTCGCCGATTTCCTTCAACGTCATCTTGTGCCCGTCACGCAGGCCGTAGCGTAGCTGCAACACCGTCGCCTCGCGCTCGTTGATCCGCGACAGCAGTTGCGTCACAAGTTCGCCATCCGACTCGGTAAATACCGCGTCGTGCGGCGTGGGCATGCGATGATCCGCCAGTGTGTCCGTCACCGAATTGCCGTCCGAGTCCGCCGTCGCCTGGTTCGGGCATGCGCAAGCCCGAATCGCCTGCACAACCGCCGCCGCCTTGCGCGGCGAAATGTCGCGGTGCGCGGCCAGTTCATCGACGGTCGGCGGGCGGCCAAGTTCTTCTTCGAGTTGGCGCATCGCGAGGCGCATCGCCCCGATCTGCTCCATCAGATAGCTGGGAATGTGGATCATCTGCGTCGCGTTCTGCACGGCGCGGCGCATCGCCTGATCGATCCAGTAGCTGGCGTATGTGCTGAAACGGGAGCCGACATTCGGGTCAAAGCGGTCAACCGCGTTGACGAGGCCGACGTTGCCCTCTTCGATCAGGTCTTCCATCGCCAACCCGCGATTGCGGAAGTTCTTCGCCACGCTGATTACGAGGCGCAGGTTGGCATTGATCATCCGCTCGCGGGCCATCGCCGCGTCGGACTGGACTTGTTCATGCTCGCGAATGGAAATCGACCGGTCGGCGAGCATCGATTCCGACTTCGCCGCCGCCTGGATTTTCGTGCCCAGCTCGCGCTCTTCGTCGGCGGTCAGCAGGGCATACTGCTTGATCTCTTTGAGGTAATCCCCGATCGCGGAATCGAGTCGAGTCGCCATGAAAATCCCCGGCTCGAGCTTCTTTGGCGCGACCAACGCCGCGCATCCTTACGCGGTTAGATCGGGCCCGCGGACCGCTCCCGTAAACACCTTGAGACTATACGCGCGCCGGCGCTGTCGGGCCAGCGCTTATCAGGCCGAGTTAGCGACCCTGCCGTCAATTGGCGCACCTGCTCGCGAAGTGGCGAGCTTTGGCCGAGCGTCCTCCTCCGCCAGCATGGATGGGCGAGAGTTATCAGTCATTTCACCCCGGACCGCACCACAGCGAGGCCAGCCGCCCGTACGGAAATTGGCAGGCAGGATGCCTGCCCCACCCGCGTCAAGGAGTTTCGCGGGCCCGCAAAAGCCCCGCTACGACTTCCATCGGCAATCCCACTACATTCGAAAAACTCCCCGTGATCGACTCGACCAACGCGTCCCCCACCGTCTGAATGCCGTAGGCCCCCGCCTTGCCGAGCCAGTCGCCACTGGCCAGATACGCCTCGCGGGCGCCCTCGTCATCGCGCATCCGAACGCGGGTCGCGACACTCAGAACCAGGCGTTCCGCCGTTTCGCCCACGCGCGTCAGGCAAATGCCCGTGATGACAGCGCACTCAACGCGCGCCTGTGCCTTCAGCATCCGCCGCGCGTCATCCAGATCGCGCGGCTTGCCGAGGATGTCGGCGTCGACGTTCGCCCGATCCGCGGGAATCGCGACGATCGTGTCCGCCCCGAGCACCCACCGATCGGCAAGCTGCTCCGCGACATACCGGGCTTTGAAGTACGCGAGCGCCATCGCCCACGCCGCGGGTCCACACGCGCTCGGGCGGTTCGTGGGTTCAGCCAGTGGGCATGGACGAACGTCATGCGGAAAACCAGCCTCTGACAACAGGCGTCCGCGCTGCGGACTGGCGGAAGCGAGTATCAGCGGAAGATTGTCAGCGTCATGGGGCATGGCGGTTGACCCGGGAAGTCGTGGGCATTAGACCGTCGGTCGTGAACACGGTCAAAACCAACATGGCTCGCCGTTCGCTCCGTCTCGGCTCGCACCTGTCAATCGCGGGCGGCATGCGACACGCGATTGAGGCTTCGCTCGAACTCGGCTTCAACACGCTACAGGTGTTCGTGAAGAACCAGCGACAATGGCGGGCGGCGCCATTTCAGACCGATGATCTGGCGAAGTGGCACGAGTTGCTCGCGGCCAATCCCGGTTTCGGGCCGGTTGTCGCGCATGCGACGTACCTGATCAATCTCGCCTCCGCTGACGACGCGCTGCGTGAAAAGAGCCGCGACGCGTTCACCGAAGAACTCAGTCGCTGCGACACGCTTGGGATTCCGTATCTCGTCGTGCATCCCGGCGCGGCCGGAACGCAACCCGTCGAAGAAGCGACACGCCGGGTCGCCGCCTCACTCGATGAAGTCTACCTCACACAACCTGGTCTGCGTTGCATGACGTTGCTCGAAACGACCGCCGGTCAGGGAACGACGCTCGGGCGCTCGATGACCGAACTCGGCGCGATCATTTCCGCGACGCGATCCAAAGACCGCATCGGCGTTTGCGTCGACACATGTCACGTGTTCGCCGCCGGGTATGACATCCGCGACGAAGCCGCATGGAATGACATGCTGTCCGAGGCGGATGACGCGTTCGGGCTTGATCGCGTGCGCTGCTGGCATATGAATGACAGCAAAGGCGCCTGCGGCTCGCGGCTGGATCGCCACGCCCACATCGGCGCGGGCGAAATCGGGCTGGAGGGCTTTCGTCGCGTGCTCGCGGAGCCGCGTTTCGCGGAACTCCCGCTGCTCATGGAAACGCCAAAAGACGAGGATGGGCGAAGTCACGACCTTGACCGCATGAACGCGGACAAGCTGTATCGCCTTTACGACGACATTCACGGAGAGCCGGGCGCGGCCGCGCGGCAAAAGAAGAAAGGGGCCTGACATGCGGACACTGGCAACCGTAGGCGTGTTCGCCGCGGTGTGGATCGCTCCGATGGCGCTGGCTGATCAGCCGCTCGCCGATTGGCCCGAGCTCGACCAGCGTTTTCAGAAGGCCGTCGATGACGCGGACTATTTGAGCCTGAGCGTCGCCATCGTGCACGAAGATGAAATCGTGTACGCGAAGGGCTTCGGCATGGCCGACACCGAGCACGACCGCCAGGCGACGCCGGATACACTCTATCGCATCGGCTCGCTCACCAAGCTGTTCACCGCCCTGCTCATGGCTCAGTTGCGCGACGAAGGCCGGCTGAAGTTGGACGACGCGATCGGAGACACGCTCGGGGCGGATTTCAAACTGCCGACACACCCGCTCGGGGCGCCCACCATTACATGGCGCCATCTGGCGACGCACACGTCCGGCCTCCCGCGCGTCCCGACCAACCTGTTACCGAAGTTCGGGGATCCGTACAACAACTACTCCGCTGAGCAGCTACGGGACATGCTGGCTAATACGCAGCTTGAGCACCCCATCGGCGCCGTGTACAGCTACTCAAATCTCGGCTTCGGCCTGCTCGGTTTCTGCCTCGAACGCCTCACCGGCGAGCCTTACGAGCAGATGCTGCAAACGCGCATTCTTCGCCCGCTCGGCATGCGCGATACTTGTGTGAAGATACCAGCATCCGCGGCAGCTCGCGCCGCGCGCAGCTACATCGACCACAACGGTGATGTACCGGCGGAAGACTGGGAACTGGGCGTGCTCGGGCCCGCCGGAGCGCTCGCGTCTACCGCCAATGACCTCGCGCGCTTCGCGATTTGGCAACTCAAAGCGGGTCGATCTGAAACGGACGTCGTTCGAACGGGCACGCTCGCCGAGACGCAGCGACCGCAGGTAATGGCGCCGGATTGGAGCGTCGGGGTAGGCCTCGCCTGGCATAGCGGAAACGTGCCGAATCTCGGTTTTGTCCTTTCACACAACGGGGGCATCGCGAGCTATTTCAGCCATATCTCGCTCGCGCCGGATCGGCGCGTCGGCGTTGTCATTCTTACCAACAGCGGCCACGACGCGAACGAAATCGGGATCTGGACATTGCGACAGGCGATCGAGCGATTTTCGAGTGCTCCTCAGCGCGAATCCGAGACACACGCCGAGTCACAGCCGTAACGTCATCCCCGTCCGCCCCACAGCGCAGCCGCCGTTTGTGCGCCCGACGCCCGCCTGCGCAGCGCCAGCCGCAGCGCCTTCGCCCGCGCCGCGAGGTTCTCCCGATAGGCGATGCAGGATCATCGCGAAAACCGGGGGCGAACCATGCGCCAATCGCACGAAGACGTCATCGCAGTCGCGGACCAGCCGGGCGCAAACAACGCGCCTGTCGCGGACCTCGGCGTAGACACGCTGCTGGAGGGAATCGAGTCCATCGGCCCGATGGTCACGGAGATTCGCGAACGCCTGGATGAGCTGGCGCGCCGCGAAGCGTCCTTGCGCGACCTTGAAGGCGCCTACGAGCAACGTCAGGAGCGCATTCGCGAAGCCGTCCGCGGACAGGTCGCGCGTGAGTTGCGCCAGCGCGAATCCGAATTGTCGCAACAGGCGGAGTCAATGCGCGCGCAAGAAGCCACGCTTGCACGGCAGGCCGAGGACCTCAAGCGACGCGAGGAGTCTTTTCGCGCCCGGCTGCACGATCAGGAACAAACCCGCGAAGAGATCCAGCAGGCGCTGAACCGTCTGGAGGAGAGACGACGCTCGCTGCGCGGCGCGGATCGCGAGGAAATCCACCAACGCGTCGGTCGGCTGCGCCAACAGCGCGAGGAGCTCAACGAGCGGCTGCGCACTGCCCGCGTCGAACTCAGCTCGGCCCGCGAGAAGCTCGCGCAGGAGCGCGAAGGGCTGGCGGCGGATCGCGCGGCCGTAGAGACCGAGCGGCAGCAGGTGGCCGCACAGGCCCGCGAACTGGAAACACACCGCGCCACACTGCGGATCGGCGCTGCTTCCTTGAACGCCGACGCCGCGTCCATTCGAGAGGCCGCCGAACAGGCCCGCGCGGATTCAGCGCAACTCGAAGCCCGGGCGCAACGCTTGCGCCGTCATCAGCAGCGGATCGTTGAACGCTATGGCCGCCTGACGCGCGAAGCTCTCCGACAGCGCCGCGCCGCCGGCCGCACGCGCGATCGTCACACGTCGCTGACGCGCAAGGCGGACGAGATTGAGCGATTGATCGTTGAGCGATCGACCGACCTTGAGGCCCGTGGGGCGTTACTACGGGAACGCGCGGCCGAGCTTGAAGCGCGTCGCGCGCAGGTTACTGTCGAGGACCGACAACTCGCCGAGCGAACCGAAGAACTCGCCCGGCTTCGCGAGGACCTCTCGAGCCAGGAGCAGATGTGGGCGGCCGTCGAAGCCGCTCGTGCGGAAGCCGCGTCGGCACGAACGAACGCGGATGAGCAAGCCCAAGCAGCCCAAACGGAGCGCGAGCGGGCCGAGGCCGCCGCCCGACAGCGCGACGAACTAGAAGCTCGGCTGGGCGACCTGCGGAATCAGCACGATAGCATCGCGGCCGCGGAGAGAGCCCTGCGGGGCGAATTCGAGGCGCTCACGCGGCAGCTGGGCGAGCGCGACGCCGCGCTGGCCGAATCGCAGGAAACGCTGGAGCGGAGCGCCACCGACGCATCCATCGTTTCTGCAGCGCTGCGTCGCGTGCGTGAGATTCGCGCGAAGTTGCGACAGTCCTCGGAAAAGCTGCGCCAACAGAAGTCCCAAGTTGAGCACGAACGGCATCGCCTCGACCTCACCGGCGCAGCCTTGCAGGCCCGCGTGACGGCCATCGAGGAGCGGGCGCGAGAATCAGTGGCGCATGAGGCCGCGCTGCGTCGGCGCTCGGCGCGATTGCTGGCGCGGCTCGAGCGTGCTCGACGCCGTAATCGCGACAGCCGCGCCTTGAAAAGCGAGTTAGCCGCATCCCGGGACCGCCTCGACAATGAACGCTCGGCCCTTGAGCGGGAGCGGGCCGCGTGGGAGAAGGATCGCTCTGAGTTGGAGCAGGCGCGCGCGAACCTGGAACGATCGCACCGGGAAGCAGACGAGCGCGCGGCGCGCCTCGATAACCAGCAGCGCCAAGTCGTATCTGAAGCGACTGAACTCGCCGAGCGTGAGACAGAGCTACTAGAACGACTTGAGAACATCGAGGCGCGCGAGGCAGAGTACGAGGCGCAGCAAACCGCCGTCGACACCAGACTGGCGGAACTGGACCTGCGCGAAACGGAAGTTAATGAGCGCGACGCGGCCTTGTCGCGCGCGGAGGCGGACTGGAACGCCGAACTCGAGCGGCGGCGCGGCGAAATCGCGGCGATTGAGGGCAAACTGGCGGACGACCGCGAACGGTTTGACATCGAGCTGGCGGACCTGCGCGCCGAAGAGGCCGAACTCGAAGCCCGCCGTGATTCGATTGAACAAAGTCAACCGGCGCTCGATCGCGCGCGGCGGGCATTGGAGGGGGAGCGCGCTCAGCTTGCGACCCTGCGCGCCCGCTTGGAAGCCGAAAAGCGGGCGATCACCGATGAACGGGCGGCGCTCGAACAAAAAGCCGCACCATCCGAAGCCGGGGCTGAGCGGCACGCGATCGACGACGCGGCACAATCGGACTTAGAGCGCCAATCCCTGCGGATTGCTGAAGAGCGCGCCGCGCTCGAGCGTGATCGGCAGGCGCTAGTTGACCTCGAGGCGGAACTCGTTCAACGCGAGGGAGCGCTCGCCACGAAAGCAACGTCGCTCGATGAACGCGAAGCGGACTTGCGAAGTCGCATCGCTGAGATCGACGCTTCACGGCCGAACCTGGGCGCCATTGAGGCCGAGCTCCAACAGGAGCGCGAAGCGCTGGCCGCCGAGCGAATTCGTCTGCAGGAACTCTCCGAAACCGCCGCGCGTCAGCAGGAGGAGGCATCATGGGCGGAGGCGACGCTCGTGTCGGACGGCGTAGCCTTGGAAGAGCGGGCCCGGGCGCTGCAGCAGCGCGAGCAAGAGCTTTTGGAGCAGTCACGCGGCATTGACCGTGATCGCGAGCACGTGCGCGGGATCGAGCGCGACGCGCAGCGTATGGCAGGTGAAATCGCCGATCGCGAGAAGTCGCTGGCCACTCGCGAGGGTCGACTGAGCGAGCAAACCAAGACCGCCGAAATCGCGATGCGCGAAGCGGAAGCGGCACAAGAGCGTGTCGCGGCTGAGCAAGCCAAGCTGCGACGACGAATTTCGCGGATTGAGAAGCGGGCCGAAGCGATTCGCGGCCAGGCGCCCCCGTTGGGCTCAGCGGCGCGCCTTGCCCGGGCGACAGCGGTTGCTGCATGTCTGGCGGCGCCGGTGGCAATCGCGACTTGGACGATCAACGCCCCGCTGTTCCGGGGTGAAGCCCTGATCGCGCCCACTGACCCGGATTTCACGCAACGCCTTGCCGCGACGCAACTCGCCTGGCTATATGACCCCGCCATGCTGGAATTCGCCGCGCCGACAGGCGCCATGGCCGGACCGTGGCGCCGCGCCGTAGACGAAGGACGCGCGCAAGTCCGTCCGGCGACGGACCGCACTGGAGCCGTCATGAGCGTCGAGATGGATGACGCCGGCCTCGCCGCGGGATTAGCGCTGGCGGCGGCAACGCGGCTGGCGGAGCAGGACAACGCTGCGCCGTCGATCGCGCGGACGGCTACGTTAGATGCCGACAGCGCCACGACGTTGGATCGAGAACTTCGCACGGCGCGCGACCAACGCGCCGCGCTCATGCGTCAAATGCTGGCGGCGTCCCCGTCGTCGCCAAACCCGGCTGTCGCCGCCTATGAAGGAGCGCTGTCCGCGTGGCGCTGGACGGCGGAAGAAGCCGACGCCGCGGAAGATACGTTGTGTGAATTGCAATCGACTCCTAGGCCCGCTGCGACAATCGATGACGCGACGTTGGCCCAACTGCTGCAGCGCGACGCGGTGTATCAGGCGGATCAAGCCGAGTTTGAGCAAAGCGCGCGGGAGTTGCGCATAGCCGCATCCGTGGCGCTCGTGCTGATGCGCGAACCGACGAAAGCGCTGCGCCTCGCGGCCGATGAAGCGCGCGGCGTTATCGAAACGCAACAGGCGGACGCCGCGCCGGCAATCGCCGGCAGGCTGAAAGAAGCCGCATCAGCACTCTCAGATTTTCACGAACAGGCGTCGGAGTTCGCCCAGATCGCGAACGACTGGCCGCGCGACTTCGAAACAACGCCGCTTGACGAGCGCAAGCTCGCGGGATACCTCGCGCGGCAGGCGGAAACCGCCTCACTTGCCGGCGCCGTACGCTCTGACGCCGCCAATACGCACACACAGATCGAGCGCATCGCGAACGACATCGCCGGCAGGTCAGAGGCGGCGGATGCGCGCGTCCTGGCGTCGATACTGCGCGGCGAGTTGAGCCGCCTCTCGGACGCCAGCGCCACGTTCGCAACCGCGGCCGAACAACTGAACCGGACGCAAAACGCCGAGATCAACGCCGCCGCTACGCGACTCGAAACGCTGGCTGCACGGATGATCGACCGCGGCAACAAGGCGCGCGAGACCGCGATCGCCCGCGCGGATGAGATGCTGGCCGACATGATCGACCGGCAGATCGCGGCGGCGGATGAGTTGGCGGTCGGACTTGCGGCGCAGCGCGACAGTTTGCGGATGGATCTCGAAGACCGAATGCAATCGGCGATCAGCGTCGCGCAGCCGAACGCGGCGCCAGTGGACGCGGCGACATTGGGTGTCGCGCTGGAGCAGCTTGCCGCACTGGATCAGCAAATCAGCGCGGGAGAACGCCGCTTGGCGGAGATCGAAGCCGACCGCCGCGCGGCGCCGACCGGCGAAGTGATTCCGCTTGCCTGCGCTTCACGGCCGACGTGCCAGATCGCCGGCATGTCGCGCGTGGAAAACACGACGACGGCCGGCGCCGCGATGTTTGGTTTCGCACTCGTGCTGACACTACTGGCGATGCCGAGCGGGCGGCGGGCGGTTCAGTCCGCTTCGCCGCGATAAACCGCGACCGAGCCGAGATTCAAAGATTTTGATGAAACGCGCGTAAAACCGGCCGCGCGCAGGCGCTCGGCCATCATGCCGCGCTTTTCGAATGTCTGGATCGAGCGCGGCAGATAGCGATACGCGCCGACGCGGTCACGGCTGATCCACGCGGCAATGCGCGGCAGCAGCACGCCGGAATAGAACGCAAAGCCCCACCGCGCGATGACGTTGTCTGGGGGGGCAAACTCCAGAATCGCGACGCGCCCGCCGGGCCGCAGTACGCGCCGCATCTCATCCAAACCGCGCGGCAAATCCTGAAAGTTCCGCACGCCGAAGGCGCATGTAATCACATCAACGCTGGCGTCGGCAAGCGGCAGGCGCTGCGCGTCAGCCCGCACGAGCGCGGTCATCGAGGCGACGTCAGCGGCGTAATGTCCCGCGCGCAGCATCTGTTCCGAAAAGTCAACGCCGATGATCAGTCGCGGGCGCGGCGTCGCGGTGGCCAGCGCCCGAATCATGTCGCCGGTTCCGCAGCAGATATCCAACGCGACGTCGTCCGCCTTGACCGCGAGCGCCCGAATGGCGACGCGCCGCCACGCCGCGTCGCGGCCGAGACTCACTACCGAATTGACGCGCTCGTACGTCGGCGCGATCGCGTCGAACATCGCCTCGACGCGGGCGGCCTTGTCGTCACGCCGGTGTGGATCAGCCAGCGCGGCGGAGTCCCAGCCTTCGCGGCCAGTCTGCCCCTTTCTGTCAGATTGGACTGTCATGCGGGCGGAGTATATCCGAGGCGCGCCGCGCGCGACGCCAAATCAAAAAAGGCACGGCCGGCGATGTTCGCCAGACCGTGCCCATCCCCCCACGGGATTGTCTGACATCGCGCTATTGCAGGTCGTTACGAATCCACGAAACGCGCGAGTTAAGTTCTTCGGACGGATCCGCCAGTACAGCGACGAGGTCGATGTCCTTGTCGCCGTCCAAGTCGCCGTAGCCGAGCAGGCCGACGTTTCCCAGCGCCGCGAAGTCCATCGCGATCACGCCCGTCCACTCGTCGCGGACGTTCGGGGCAGACTCAAAGTAGCGGATCGCGCCGTTCGTGCCGCCGACAACGATTTCGGCCTTGCCGTCGTTGTCCACGTCTACGACCTTCACATCCAGCGGCTGATACGACTCGAACGTCACCAGCACATACGAGTCCCAGTCAAACTCGAACCGGTCCCGCGTATCCGGGTCCTGGATCGAGCCGCCGGGATGCTCGAACAGCACAAGCTGCATCTGGTTGCGACCGGTGACGACCACGTCCGGATTGCCATCGCCCGTGAGGTCCGCGATGTCGATCGAATACGCGTCGCGGACACTGCCGATGCGCCACTGCGTCCACGTGTCGGACGCGACCAGCTCGCCCGGACCGTCCGGATTCTCGAACCACGCGACCTGCACGTTGTTGTCCTGGCCGGCGGCGGAAACGAGGTCCAGATCGCCGTCGCCGTCCATGTCGATCGCCATCAGGCCGTTGGCGCCCGGGCGGTCAAGGCTGTTGAATCGCTCATGTCGGCCCACGGTCAGGAGTTGCCAGCCCTGTCCGTTTGTCGCGCCCTCGCCCGGGTTGAGAAAGACCTGCAGTTCGCCGGACACGATCGAAATCGGCTCGGCGTTGGACGTCGACTTGGGCGACAACGTCATGCTGAAACGGCGCGAAGCGACGATATCCGCCGCGCCGTCATTATCGAAGTCCGCGACTTCAACGCGGGTGTAGCCCTGCTTGAGGGTAACGTCATAATCCGCGATGTTGACCGTAGGCGGCACCGCGTCCGTCAGGATCGCCTGGATTTCCTGGTTGGTCAGCGTCGTCGTGCTGCCGGCCAGGAACTCGTTATCCGGCTCAGGGTCGCCCCACTCGCGCAGGATCGTCGTGCGGTCCTTCGGGTGATGCAGAAACACGACGCCCTTTTCAGTCGCCGCGACGATGTCCAGCGCGCCGTCGCCGTCAATGTCGCCAACCGCGACGTCAGCCAGTTCGTCCCAGCCGCCACCGCCGTCAAAGGTCAGGCTGACGTAGTCCACCTTGCCGGCGCCGCCCTGACTGAGCAGCAGTTGAATCACGCCGACCGAACCGCCGTATCCGACGACGGGATCGACCTTGCCATCGCCGTTGAAGTCGACGGCGTATGGCGCGCGCTGCATGTCTTCGGTCAGAAATGTGCGCGTTCTGACGGACGAGCCGTCGGTAAACGTGCGTTCCTGGACCAGGTTCTCAACGAACGGATCGCGCGTCGCGAAGACGCCCGTTCCGGCGCTGCCGGTCGTCTTGGTCAGAAAGGGGTAAGACTCACATCCGACGACGCCAAGGGCCGTCGCCAGCAGGCCGAACCAGCCCAAACGCCGCATTCCTCGCTCCAGCATCATTGGCACTCCGCCGCCCGATTGGATCGTTCGATACGCTTTGCGCAAATGCGCTCCGCTTATCGGGTCGGCGATGCGTGGAGCCTGCTTGAATAGGTGGACGGGCGACGGGAGATCGACGCGCTGCGGACCAGGCGCGCTGTCCTTATCGGTCGCGCATGGCGAGATCGGGCGCGGCGGCGGCGCCTTCGGAACCGGCAAAAAACGCGCGGATTTTCGCCGTCACGCTGAAAACGACCGGAACGAGAATGAGCGTGCCGATTGTGGCGACGAGCAGGCCGCCGAGCATGACCGCCGCCAAACCGCGGTAGAGTTCGCTGCCCGCGCCGGGCATCAGCGCAAGCGGCAGCTGGCCGCCAAGCGTGGTCATGCTGGTCATCAGAACCGGGCGGACGCGAATGGCGACGGCTTCGCTCACGGCCTCATCCGCCGACAGGCCTTTCTCGCGCATGCCGGTCAGGGCCTGATCCACTAAGAGGATCGCGTTGTTGACGACAATCCCGATCAGGATCACAAACCCGAGGAACGTCAGCACATCGAGTTGCTGCACCGGCTGATCCGTGCTGAGCAAGGTGCCGTAATACGCCGCCTTGAGCCCGAGCACACCGCCGAAGATCGCGAGCGGGACGCTGAACATGATGACGAACGGATACAGCCAGCTCTCATACAGCGCCGCCATCAACATGTAGACAATGATGATCGACAGGAAGAATCGGCTGCCGGTGATATTGATCAGCGACGCGACTGTCCAGCCTTCCCACTGGCCGACCATCGCCGCGCGGGCTTCTTTGAGTTTGTCCGCGTTGCCGGTGAGGCTCACGAGCACGTCGCGATCGATCGCCCCGGCCTGGCGCAGATTCGGCACGATCTCGTTCTGGATCTTATTGATGACGGTATCGAGCGCCATCGACTCCGGTGGCGTTACTGTCAACGTCACCGAGCGCTGCCGCTCAATGTGCTTGATTCTCTCGAGCGAGGCCGTATCGACAAGATCAACAGCGGCCAGCAGCGGCACAACCTGCCCACCCGGCGTATAGATCGGGATCGCGCCGATGTCGCGCGTCGGTTCGCCCTCCTGGCCTTTGACGTACAGCGATATGTCGATCGTTTCGCCGCTCTCGTCGCGATAGTCACCAACATATGCGCCATCGACCGCCGCTTCGACAATCAGCCCGATGTCGACGACGTTCAGCCCGAGGTCGGCGGCGCGCTCGCGATTGGGTCTGATGCGTAACTCGGGGCGACCGAGATTGAAATTCAACGGATCCGGCTGCGGAAAGCCGAATTCCTGCATGCAAGTGCCGAACAGTGCCGACGCCGCGGCTACGACTTTGTCGAGGTTCTCGCCGCGCACCTGAATCTCGGCGTTGTTACCTCCACCGAAGGCAAACAGATTCGTTTGGAAAAAGATCGGAAACACGCCCGGGATGCGCTGACCCGCAACGTTGAACAGGTTGACCAGCGGCTTCACTCGCGCCGGGTTCGCGCTTGAGGCGCCCATGAAGCACCCGCCGCCGAACGACACGAAGAAAAAGTTGTCGATGGCCGGCGGCGGCGTCATCCAATCGCGGCGCAGGCGATCCGCGGCGGCCCCTTTCAGGCCGGCGAGTTCCGGCACGCCGCCCGCCTCGATTCGTGCCTTCGCCATCTCGCGCCACTTGCGATCCAACTCCGCCTTTTCGGGTGAGCCCTCGGTCGATTCCCAGTACGGGCGCACCTGATCTTCAATGATCGCCGACATGCGGCGGAATTCGTCGAGGCTGTAACCCGGCGGCGTCGCGAGGAAGCCGAACACCAGGTTGCGATTACCGGTCGGCAGGTAGGACGCCGGCGGCGCAAACCACAGCGAAACCGCAACCGACACACCCACCATGATGACAATGCACGCGATCTGGGCGATCAGAGAGGAATTGTTGGCGGCGACGATTTCCGACAGGGCGCGCGCCAAGGCGCCGCGATTCTCTCTTGGCTCATCACCAAAGCTCACCGCCTTGCCGTGACCGATCAGCCGGCGCGCCAGCGGCGGAATCACCGTTACCGAAACAAGCAATGACAGCGCAACAGCCGTCGCGGTCGCGATGCTGATGTCGCGGAACAACTGCCCGGCTTCCTGGCGAACAAATATGAGCGGCAGAAAAACGGCGACGGTCGTCAGCGTGCCGGCTAGCACCGCGCCGAAAACTTCCGACGCGCCGTCATACGCGGCCTGCCCGATTGACTTGCCCATTTCCCGATGTCGGTAGATGTTCTCCAGCACGACAATGGCGTTGTCGAGCACCATGCCGACCGCGAACGCGATGCCGGCCAGGGCAATCACGTTCAATGTGCGCCCGGTCACCCACAGCACGATAAACGTGCCGATGACCGAGATCGGGATCGACAGCGCGACCACCACGGTCGCCCGCCAATTGCGCAGGAACAGCAACAACACGACAACGGCGAGCGCGCCGCCGTAAAACAGGTTCGACACGATCATGCCGATCGAATCGAAGATGTACGTGGTTTCGTCGTAGACCTGTGTGAGCTCAAGCCGCATGTTGCGCGGCAGGAGCAACTCGGTGTTGCACCGGTTGATTGCGTCGCGAACTCCGTTCATTACCTCAATAACATTCGACCCGACTTGTCGGCGCACCGGAAGCGCGAGAACGTATTGCCCCTTGCTGCGCACAAAGCTGCGCTGTTTATCGAATGTCAGTTCTACGTCGGCGACATCCTTGATGTAGACAGGGCCGCCGCCCGTGTAGGCGATCACCGTGTCCATGACTTCCAGCGTGCTCTCGTACTTGCCGACAGTGCGAATTGTGTAGTCGCGTTTGCCCTGTGACCGCGTGCCGGCGGAAATGTTGGCGTTCTGCTGGCGCAGCGCCCGCTCGACATCGGGGAACGTAAGCCCGCGCGCGGCCAGCAGGCCGGCGTCGACGCGCACCTGGACTTCGCGCCGCATCCCGCCGAACACATCGACATTCGCCACGCCCTTGACTCGATCGAGATAGGGCTTGATGAAGTCCTCGGCGAAGTCGTTCAGTTTCGGCGTTTCAGAGTCATTATCTTCCGAGTACAGAATCAGCCACGCGATCGGGCTGTCGATCGCCGGGTCGGCGGCGGCGATCGTGGGCTCGTCCACTTCAAGCGGATACCCCGTCACCTGCCGCATCTTGTCATTGACGTCGCGCAGCGCGGCGTCCTTGTCGACGCCCGGATAAAACTCCAGCGTGATCTCGGCTTCGTTGTCTAACGACTGACTCGTCATCTTGTAGAGACCATTGACGCTGCGCAGCATCTCCTCCTGCCGGTCAACGATCTCTTCTTCGATCTCCTGCGGGTTGGCGCCGAGCCAGTTGGTCTTCACCGTCACGATCGGCACGTCTACGGTCGGCGTGAGCTGCACAGGAATCCGCGTCAGCGCAAGGGCACCGAACAGCGTCACCAGCAGGACGCCGACCGAGACCGAAACCGGCCGGTTCAGGCACGTGCGTATCAGATTCAAGACGAGTCTGGCCCTTCTCCGGCAAGCGCCGGACTGGAATGGCGGAGTTTAGCGGTTACCCGGGCCGGACGAAGCCCCTTGAGGCGAATGCGCGGACGGTTCGTCGCGATTCGCCTGCGACGGCTCAGGCGCGGCGGGCTCCTTCGGCGTCGCCCCGCCGGGCGGCGTAAACACAACCGGCGACGGGCCCATCAGGCGTTCATTGGCGCGCGACACGACCAGATCGCCGGGATGAATCGCGTCGCTGATCAGTTCGACATCCAGCCCGGCTTCGATGCCGGTCCTGACCGGCGTGGGAATCGCCATCTGCGCGCCGTTTTCGCCCGGGCGAATCACATACACCGTCAATGATCCAGCGCTCGGAACGAGCGCGTCCTTCGGCGCCATCATCCGCGTTCCGCTCGGGCCGCATGGCACGTGCGTCCATACGAACATGCCCGGCAACAGTCGCCCGTCCGCGTTTTCAACGTCGACCTCGACCGGAAATGTCCGCGCGTTCTCGACCGCCATCGGGATCAGGCGCGAAATCTCGGCGTTTCGAGTTTCGCCAAGGGCTTCGATAACGAGGATGGCGGGCGCTCCAGGACGGGCGAACCGGATCGCACTTTCCGGCGCATCGGCGCGCACCCGCACCTTGTCGATCGCGACGAGTTCACACACCGGATCGCCCGCGCTCACCCACTCGCCGATCTCCGAGCGCTTCTGAACGACATAGCCGTCGAACGGCGCGACCACCCTGGTTTTCTCAACGTTTCGGGAAAGCCGCGCAACGACAGCGCGTTGCGCTTCGACTTCGGCCCGGGCTTGAGCGATCACTTCGGCTCGCGCGCCGTTTTCCGCCTGTTCCAGCGCGAAACGCGCCTGCGCCAGGCGCTGTGCCGCCGCCATGTGCTCCATCTCGGCGTCGTGCTGCTCTTTCGCGCTGGTCTGGCTGTTTTCAAAAAGCTTCTGCTGGCGGTCGCGTTCGAATCGCAACTGCTGCTCAACCGCGTCAAACTCCGCAACGGCAGCGCGAAGGCGCTCGAGCGTTTCGCGCCGCTCCCCGTTCTTCAGCTCGTCGAGTCGGGCCTGGAGCGCGTCGAGTCGCCGCTGGGCCTCATCGCGCCACATCGTCGCGACGGTCGGATCAAGTTGGCAGATGACATCGCCGGCCTTCAGCGCGGCCCCTTCATCCGCCGGCCATTCCGACACGATGCCCTCGACTTCCGCGGCGACGACGGAGCGTCGATCGGCACGGACCGTGCCGACGAGACGGATCATCGCGGACGTGTCGCGCGCGACCACCGGCGCGACGACGACCTGCGCAGGCGGTCGCCCGTGCTGAGCGACGGCGGCCGTCCCTCCCATTGCAGTGGCGACAAATCCGAAGATGGCGAGCCGATTCCGCATTCGCAAAGCCACGTCCCCCTGATCTTCTACCGCGCCCGACGCCCTCAGCCAGTCGCCGCGCGCCAGATTAGCGAGCGCTTCCCGTCATCGCCGCAACAGCCCAAACAGTATCTGCAACCCGATGTTTGCGGCGTCACTGGCGATGAGCTTCGGGTCTGAGTATCGCCGCTTCAGCGACTCCATCATACTCCGGTCGTCGCTACTGAACTGCTGTTCGATCAACTCGCGCCGCTGGTTGATCGCGTCGTCCCCCCACTCCTCGGGATGGTCCTTCGCGTGCTCCCAGTAAATCTGCACGGTTTCCAACTCGCCGGGATCGAGAAACGCGTCCTGGCATTTTGGACAGCGGTCCAAGACGATCTCCGGCCAATACTGAAACTGCTCCTTGACCATTTGAACGCCGCAGCGATAGCACCACAGGGCCTCACGCGAGTTCGAGCGGTTGGCGAGCTCCATCATCTTCACGCGGACCGCCTCGGGCATCTTGACTTCGCGCCGCTCCAGGATGACGTCAAGGCGTTCCGGCTTCAGCACGTGGCCGCCGCAACCCCCACAGTTGAATATCTGAAGGCCCTCGTAGGTGATTCGGCCGAGGTTGGTCTTGCACTTCGGGCACAGCGGCATAAGCGCCCCAGTCGTCTACTTCGCCCGGCGGAAGACGGCGACAATGTCTTCGACCGGGACAACAAACAGGCGGTTATCACCCTCAAAATCGACCGGAATCGCATTCTTCGGATTGAACAGCACGCGATCGTATTGCCGAATCGGGTAGTCCTCGTTGCGGGCGACCTGCGCGGAGACCGCCACGATTCGCCCGGTGATTGTCGGGATCTCGATGTTGCCCGGGAGTTGGATGCCACCTTTGGTGGTCTTCTTGTCCTCGTCCTTGCGCAACAGCACGCGATCGCCGACCGGTTCAACCGTTTCAATCGCTGTGGAAGATGAAGAGGCTTTCGCCATGCGTTGTGGCCCGTCTCCGCGGCTATACTTGGGCTCAGTCGTAGATTCGTTTCTACACGGAGCGCGTGACGGCCGCCTGCCGTCTACAGCAAGGGGCGACTGTATTGGATCATAGCGCCATTCGCAATCTGATGGGGCAAGTCGCGACCGGCGAACTGTCGGCTGATGAGGCCGCTACCCGCCTGCGACACCTGCCGTTTGAGGATATGGGCTTCGCACGGGTAGATCATCACCGGGCGCTGCGCTGCGGCTTTCCCGAAGTGATCTTCGGCCTTGGCAAAACGCCCGAACAAATCGTCGAGATCTTCGCGCGATTGGCCGATTCGGGCGCAAACGTCCTCGCGACGCGCGTCTCGCGCGACGCAGCCGAAAAAACGCGTCAGCGCTTTCTTCAAGCCGAGTATCACGAGTTATCGAGTTGCCTGACGCTACGGCAGAAGGACGAGCCGAAGTCGGGGGGTTTTGTCGCGGTCGCCGCCGCGGGAACGAGTGATCTGCCTGTCGCGGAGGAAGCGCGCATCACTGCCGACATCATGGGGCAGCGCACGAAGACGTTCTACGATGTCGGCGTCGCCGGCATTCACCGCCTCCTCGCGGAGTCGCATGCGCTGCAATCGGCGCGGGTGGTGATCGTCGTCGCTGGAATGGAGGGGGCATTGCCGAGCGTCGTCGGCGGACTCGTCGATACGCCCGTGATCGCCGTTCCAACGAGCGTGGGCTACGGGGCAAGTTTCGGCGGCCTTTCGGCGTTGCTGACGATGATGAACAGCTGCGCGGCGGGCGTCTCCGTCGTGAATATCGATAACGGCTTCGGCGCAGGCTATCAGGCGGCGCTGATCAACCGTGTGCTGGAGCGCGCGCAGTCGCGGTCGAACGAGGACCACGCGGTATGAGCGCGGCGCCGCGCATCGTGACCGATTTGCCGTCGCTCCCTCCGCGCGATCCGCGCACACACAAGGCGCAATGCGGCCGAGTCGTGATCGTCGCGGGTTCAAGGGGCATGAGCGGCGCCGCGGCGTTGGCCGGGCTGGGAGCCCTTCGAGCCGGCGCGGGGCTTGTGCGCGTCTGCTGTCCGTCATCAATCGCGCCGATTATCGCCGCCGGTGAACCGTGCCTGATGACTCAGCCGCTGCCGGAGCATGACGGGCGCCTTTGCGCAACGGCCGACCCCCAGCTCGCCGACTCGCTGGATTGGGCGGATGCGATTGCGATCGGTCCCGGACTTGGCGCCAGCAACGGCGATGACGACCTCGCGCACACGATTGAGTTCGTGTTGAAACGGAACAAGCCAATCGTCGCCGATGCGGACGCGCTAAATGCCGTAGCGGCTGCGAAAGCGGGTTGGCTACGAAGCGGCGCCCCAACCGTCATCACGCCGCATCCCGGCGAGATGCGACGCCTCGCGGACGCGCTCGGGATTTCGATCGCTGATGGAGTTGACGACAAAACGCGAATCGCGACGGCGACCACATGCGCTGAGCGTCTCGGCTGCGTCGTGCTGTTGAAGGGCCACCGCACGGTCGTGAGCGACGCCAAGCGCGCGTTTGTCTGCGCCGCCGGCAATGCCGGCATGGCGACTGGCGGCATGGGCGACGTGCTGACAGGCGTGATTGCGGCTCTGATCGGGCAGGGGCTCGCCGCGTTTGACGCCGCCCGGCTCGGCGCTCACCTGCATGCGACGGCGGCGGACCAACTCGCCCGCACCTTGGCCCCCGTGGGGTACCTGGCCCGCGAGGTAGCGGACGCCATCCCCCAAGCCCGGGCTCAGTTCGACACGCCGCGAATGGGCTTCAAGTAGTCTACCTGCCGAGAATTATCACAATAAAGACATGCAAATTTGACGAAACCTCACGGGTGTCGTAACATCCGCCGTCCGGTGTCAGGAGAGGCATTTTGCGGCCAGCGCTTTCTGAGCCCAATACCCCCGCTTGGCGTGTCTTCGAGCTCGTGGCCCGGCAAGGTCCGATATCCACAGCCGAAATCGTCAGCCAACTCGGGGTCACCAGGACCGCTGTGCGTCAACAGACCACGAAGCTGGCGGCGGAGGGTTGGCTGCAGCGGTCGCACCGGCGGCACGGCGCGGGGCGGCCGGCGGACGAATGGACCCTGTCGGCGGAAGGCCGACGACGCTTCGCGAACGGCGACGACGATGTGCTGTCGCTCGTGCTGAACGAGTTGAAGGCGTCGGCGGGGCCCGAGGTCGCTTCGACGGTTTTGAAACGGGTCGGCGCGCGGCTGGTTGAGCGGATGCGCGACGGCGTCGGCGAAGGGCCGGTCGATCGACGCATTCAGCGCCTCGCCGGCCTGTTCCAGAAGCAGGGTCTCGTGATTGACGCCGAGAGCGGCGCTACGCGGCTGCAAGTGTTTACGTGCCCCTACCCCGAAACATCGAACGATCATCCGCATTTCTGCGAAATGGAGCGGAAAGCGATCGAAGAGTTGCTGGGCGCAGATATCGAGTTGAATGAGTGCCTGCGGGAGGGCGGCCACTGCTGCTCGTTCCAGGCATCCGGGCACTGTCGCGTCTGCAAGGCGGTGGAACAGGAAAGTGCCGCTTTGCGAGGCGAGTTCGTGATGGCGCGCAGTCAACTTCTCGGCGTCACCTTCGACAAACAGCCTGAAGAAGT
>JAGQOO010000210.1 GCA_020427345.1 Phycisphaerales bacterium
CTTTTGTTATCGTAAAGGGGCATTCTGCGCGAGTTTTGCGAGGGAAAAACCTGCTCAGCCGTGCGCGTTTTGACCCATGCGCGCGCCCTGCGGAACGTCCGAGTGGTTCGGACCCGACGGGTTGGTTGTAGCAGCCGGTTTGTTTTCGGTTCGGGGGCGTTGCGGGAATCAGAGCCACGTTCTAATTTATTCGATCCAGGTCTTCGCCGGCGAGGTGAAAACAACTGGGACGAGGGAATGGGTTACGCAGGAGGTCTTTCAGTGAAAAGACGCAATGGTTTTACCCTGATTGAGCTGCTGGTGGTGGTTGCCATCATCGCGCTGCTCATCTCGATTCTGCTCCCGAGCCTGTCTCGGGCGCGTGAGAATGCGAAGCGTGCGGTCTGCGGCGCGAACCTGCGCGGCATCGGCCAGGGTGAGAAGATCTACTCCAACGACAACAAGGAGTGGTATCCGATTCACTACTTCCAGCCTGGCAATCCCGGCTCGAACAACAGCCAGCACGGCGTGACGTGGGTCGGCACAATGGGCTCGGCCTCTGCGCCGCTCATCTCGCGTCGCACTGAGCCGACGTATCAGCCGATGAACGGCCACCCCAGCCGCTCGATGTTCCTGCTGGTGACCGCCGGCAACTCGACGCCGGGCTCGTTTATCTGCCCCAGCGCCGCCGATACCCAGGATGATCTGCGCAACGAAGGCAGCGATTCCTCGTCGGGACAGACCCAGGCCGCTCAGCCCGGTATCAACCGCTTTGATTTCAAAGGTTATGACCGCGTGAGCTACGGCTATCAGTTGCCGTTCGGCCCGAAGGGTCAGCCCCGTGAGGCGCTCGATGTCCGCATGCCGGTCAACGCCGACAAGGGTCCGTACTTCCAGCGCGGCACCGGCACCACCAACGGCACGACGCAGGACGCGTCGAACACGTCGGTCCAGGATCCGGGTCAGGAAATCGGCGGCATTACGCAGGAGCAGCAGATTCTGGCCCTGCCGTCTGAAGACTGGCGTCCGCTGAACAGCCAGAACCACCAGGGCGAAGCCCAGAACGTGCTGTTCATCGACGGCCACGTCGATCAGCTCAAGAAGCCGATCGTCGGCGTCAACAACGACAACATCTACAGCCGCACCAACGTCCAGAACCTCACCCAGTTGTTCGCGTCACTGCTCGGCAAGCGTCCGTGGGAAACCCCGACGGAAGGCCCGGCGACGAATACCGATTCGGTGATCGTGCCGTAAGTAGCGCGACCACTCGTCGGCTCGGAAGATCGGCGGCGTGCCCTTCGGGGCACGCCGCTTTTTTTGTCATGCGCGCAACGTCATTCCCGCGCAAAGCGGGAATCCACGGAAGGGGGAATGGATCCCCGCTTTCGCGGGGATGACGGGAGAGGTCCCCGCTTGGCGCACGACTGACGGCAATAGCAATCAGCATCGCAGCGCCTCTTCAGCAAACGACGAACGCCCACGCCGGAGAACCGGGCGGGCGTTCGCGGAGGCGTTTTTCTTGAAACGCCTGGCTTAGGCGCGGCGACGCATACCCAACAGCACGCCGATCGCCAGCAGAGCGGCGCTGGCCGGCTCGGGCATGACGCCGAAGTTCTGCTCGATCAGGGCGACGCTGGCAAGGTCGAAGGCCGGGGTGTCGGTCGTGGCGTCGAGCAGGATGCGCTTGTTGACCCGGACGCGCTCACTGGTCGTGCTGAACACGAGCGTCTCATCCAGCGGCAGATCCGCATTGTCCGTAATCGTCGTCATGAAGTTCGCGATGATCGGCTCGCCGACCTGCGTCAGGTCGAACACCTGTTCAAGAATCGTGATCTGGCCGCTGCCCTGAAGGGCGCCGAGCAGGCTGAGGACGATCTGATCCGAGAACAGACCCGCGTCGGCCTGAGCGATGTACTCGATAGCGATGTCGCCGGAGCGGGCTGCCATCGCGTCGCCGACGATCGCGGTGGAGGTGAAGTCGATATCGGTCGGGCCGGTCGCGAACGAAACTGTTCCGGCTAGCGAACCGCCAATGGTGACATTCGAGAACGTGATCTGCGCGTTGGCAGAAGCGGCGGCGGCAGCGGCGACAGTCGCCGCGACAAAGAACTTACGCATCATGTTGGTGGCTTCCTTCTCGCCCAGTGCTTGTACGTGATCCCGGGACCTCCCCCGACCCCGCAAATGGACCACTCGCGCCCTGGTGAATCATGCTAGGCCTGAGCGCATCAAGCTTTCATTGCGCGGATGCGGTCGTGAAGTGGAATTGTCGAGTGGGTCGATAAAACATGGCGCCCGAATGCCAGAATGTGTCGTGGGCATGTGTACTCGGACGCTGCGTGATTGCTATTCCGTGTGAGCGTTAGCGGTCGGGCCGTGACATTACGGGAAGGGCCCGTTTGTCGTTGAGCTACTCCCCGCAGGGCGCGATCGTCAGCGCTTCCGCGAGGTCGCTGAGGTTGACGCAGCCGTCGGCGTTCAGGTCGGCGTCGGCGTTGTAAGCCGCGTCACCGGCACAGGCGCCGTAGGCGGCGAGCAGGGCGCTGATCGAATCACGACAGGGGTCGGGGACGAGTTTCCAGGCGGCGAACGACGTGCACACATACAACTCCCCGTCGGGGGCTTCGCTGATGGAGTAGATCGCCTGGTCGGTGCGCATCAGCAGACGGACTTTCCAACTGTCGCCGTCGCGCTCAAGCGTAAAGATACGATTGACGAGGTCAGCGAAGATGTACTTGCCGTACAAGTGCGGAATCGCCGATCCGCGGTAGACATATCCGCCGATGATGGCGCGGAAGAACGGGTGGGGAAAGTCGATCAGCGGCGCTGCGCCGGGGTCGCAGCCGTCATCGCCGAACGGCCCGGGAATCGCGCCTTCGTAGCACGGCCAGCCGAAGTTGACGCCGCCGGGCGTGCCGGCGGGCAGCACGTTGATCTCCTCGCGCAGGCCGTTGCCGACATCGGTAATCCAGAAGTCGCCGGTCTCGCGATCAAAGCTGCACCGCCACGGATTACGCAGGCCGTAGTGCCAGATCGTCGGCTCAAGGCCGGGCGCGTCCGCGAACGGATTGTCCGGCGGAATCGCAAAGTTGCGCAGCGGATCGTCGGGAAAGTCGTCGCGGCTGACATCGATGCGCAGAATCTTGCCGTTGGGAATCGTCAGGTCCTGCGAGTTGTCAAATGCGCCGTTGTCGCCGGTCGCGATGTAGAGATAGCCGTCAGGGCCGAAGGCGATCCAGCCCGCGTTGTGGTTACCGCCACCGGGGCGGCGGGGAAACTGAAAAACCACTTCTTCCGTAGCCGCATCAACCGGCTCGCCCTGCGATGGCATCGTATATCGAGCCACGAGAATCCGCCTTAGTTGCGGGGTGCAGTATGTGTAGAAACAGGTCGAGTCAGGAGAGATCGCAAGCCCGAGCAAACCCGCCTCACCGGCGCCGCCACAGGTCGTTGTAAGGATGGGGGGTTCCTCGAGGGCTTCGTCCCGCACTCGATGGATGAATCCGCGTTGGAGCATCACCCAAGTGTCGGCGCCGAGTTCGGCAACCCACGTCGCTGAGGAAGCGGAAACTACCGGGTCAAGCCGAACCGATTGCGCGACCGCTGGCGCGCCAGCCCAATGAATAATGCAGGCGGCTGCAAAAAGAACGCGCAGGATTTTGGGGGCAATCAGACTCATATCGCATCAGATGAGGTTATCATGTCGCCGACCGTTGGTCAACCAGCAATGAAAGGGGATCAAATGCTCGCCCGACTGATGCTGCTTGTCGGATTATCAGGACCGGTGTTGGGTGGCGTCATTATCGTTCCTACCGACAGGCCAACAATTCAAGCGGCAGTAGACGACGCGAACATCCCCGGCACAGTTATCATCTTACTTGATGGTACGTACTCCGGACCTGGTAATGTCGACGTCGATTTTCTTGGCAGAGACATCATTGTTGAGTCTCTAAACGGCCCGAACGATTGCATTATAGACTGCAACAACACCACAAGAGCATTCGTCTTCCAGAGTGCCGAGAGCTTATCCACCGAACTCCGTGGAATCACGATTATCAACGGTCGGGCGTCAGACGGCCGCGATGGGGGCGCGATCCTGTGCGACGGAGCGAGCCCAACGCTGTATGGACTGCGGCTGTTGGGTAACAGGGTTATCGGTGGAGGATCATCAGGAGGGGCGATAGCAGTCGTCGGGGGAGGCGCCCCCAATATCTCCATGTGCGAATTCCGGGGCAACCTTGCAGTGGGCGGTTTTGGTGGAGGCGCCTTGTTTTCCAATGGCGTTTCCTGCCCGTTAGTTTCCGACTGCGTTTTCGAGAACAATACGTCCCGGCGATCACTGTATGGCGGGGGAGCCTTTTGCGCCCTCGGGGATGGGACGGGCTCATGTTCTGGCGCCGTTTCCTTGAGTCGTTTCCTCAGCAATGAGGCAATCTGCCCCCTATCTGGCGGAGGGGGCGCGGCTTGCTGTATCAATGGGGGATATCTCTTTGAGTCCTGCACGCTGGTCTCCAACCACGCCACAGCGGACGAACCTAATTCCGCAGACCCCAATTGCTCGGTGCGTGGGGGCGGCGGAATGTACGTGGAGAAGTCGCAGGGAGAGATTACAGACTGCAACTTTGCCGGAAACCAGGCGCAGGGTAAAGGCGGGGCGATTTTGGCCTACCAAAACGCGCGAACTAGGGTTCTTCGTACGCGCTTCGTCGAAAACGAGGCCCTCGTCGGCGGTGGCATGAGCGTCGACACGCTATTCCAGAACTTCGTAGGGTTGAGTTGCTGCAAGTTTCGCGGAAACGTGGCCGCGACCACAGGCGGCGGCTTAGCCACGAGCGCGCAACCCACACATGTGCTCGACTGCGTCTTTGAAAACAACCGTGCGGGCTCCGACCTTTCGTCGGCCGACTGCAACACGCCGACCGCGTCAGGGTCGGCGGGGGCGATCTATGCCACGAATAGCGAGTTGTGCCTCGCGGATACGCTGATTCTTGGAAACACGGCATCGACGAACGCAGGCGGAATGCTGATCGACGATGGGGGACCGACGTACGTCACCAATTGCGTTTTTGGAGAGAACCGCGCGCTGGGCACCGGCGGCGCGATCCTGAATCACGTCGCGGACTCGTACACCATCAACAACTCCACCTTCGCTGACAACGTCGCCTGCGGCGCGGGCGGCGCCATCCGCAACGAGACGACGTCTCTGGCAATCAATAACAGCATCCTCTGGAACAACGGGACGACGCCGGTGGATGATGTCAGTTCCACGACGACCATCCGAAGCACGCTGATCGAAGGCGGCTGGAGTGGTTCGGGCAGCGGGAACATCGACGCCGATCCGCGTTTTGCCGACCCAGCGGCGTGGGACTTTCGATTGGCGCGCTGCTCGCCAGCGGTGAGCGCGGGCGATTCGAATCTCCTGCCCGACGGGCTGTGCGACCCGAATGACCCGAACGTCCTGGCCCATGACATCACGCATGGTCCCCGGGTTATCGACACGCTTGACCTCGGGGCCTACGAGTTCGACGATTGCCCGGGAGACGCGACCGGTGATCACGCGGTCGACCTGTCTGATCTGGCGGCGCTACTCGCGTCATTCGGACGCTCCTCCGGCCAACCGGGCTATGAGGCGTGTGCCGAATTCACCGGGGATGCAATGGTCGCACTCGAGGATCTTGCCCTGTTGCTGGCTCATTTCGGAGACAACTGCGGCGGCTGCCTGCGCCTCTGCTCACCCGCGTGCACAGGCGAGGAAGAATCGCTCACGGGTGGCGGCGCCGGACCTAGCGCGTTTACACCCGGCGGCGGAGGCGCATCGCCCTCCAGCGGCCCCGCCGTCACCCTTGAAGTCGACGGCTTTGACACGAGCGCCTACACCGGCGGCGGGTTCGCGGGCGAGAGCGATCA
>JAGQOO010000211.1:0-2760 GCA_020427345.1 Phycisphaerales bacterium
GTTCGGCCAACCCGAGATCAACATCGGCGTGATACCCGGCGCGGGGGGCACGCAACGCCTCACGCGGGCGATCGGCAAGGCGCGGGCGATGGACATGGTCCTGACCGGCCGCATGATCTCCGCCCACGAGGCGGCGACCGCCGGGCTGATCAGCCGGGTCGTGCCGGCGGAAAACTGGTTCGACGAGGCCCTGCGGGTCTGCCACGAACTGGCGACGCGCTCGCCGATGGCGCTGAAGTTCGCCAAAGAGGCGGTGCTCAAGTCCTTTGAGTCGACCTTGGCGGAGGGGCTGGAGTACGAGCGCAAGCTCTTCTACATGCTGTTCGCGACGGAAGATCAGAAAGAGGGCATGAAGGCGTTTCAGGAAAAGCGGGCGCCGATGTTTGTGGGGCGATAGGGGGCATCGGGCGGTGTGAGCGCGCGGATTGACGAGCGTAGGCATGGGTGGGGCAGGCATCTTGCCCTGCCGAAGTTGAGGAAGCTCCGGAGGCAGCAACTATGGCGTTTCAGGCGATTCAAACGGCGAACGAAAACGGCGTTCTGACCATCACGCTCAATCGTCCAGACGCGATGAACGCGCTCAACGGGCAGATGTGCGAGGAACTGGCCGTCGCGCTGAAGACCGCGGAGCGCGAAGCCGACGTGCGTTGCGTGCTGATGACCGGCGCCGGGCGGGCCTTCTGCTCCGGACAGGATCTGGCCGAGATCCGTGAACACTACACCGGCGATCGCGTCACGCTTGATTTCGGCGCGCACCTGCGGAAACGCCTGAACCCGATCGCCTCACGCCTGCGCGCGATGGAAAAGCCGATCGTCGCGGCGGTCAACGGAGCGGCCGCGGGCGCGGGGGCGAGTCTTGCGCTGGCGGCGGACATGCGCATCTGCGCGGAAAACGCATATTTCATGATGGCGTTCATCCATGTCGGTCTTGTGCCGGACACCGGGGCGACGCACACGCTCGTGCAAGCGGTCGGATATGGCCGCGCAGCGCAGATGTGCATGTTGGGCGAGAGAATCGGGGCGGCGGACGCGCTGGCGTGGGGCTTGTGCCATCGCGTCGTCAGCGGCGATGAACTGATGAACGCGGCGAACGAACTCGCGCAGCGCCTCGCGCACATGCCGACCCGTGCCTTGGGGCTGACGAAACGGGCGTTGCGCAACGCGTGGGCGGCCAATCTGGACGATCAACTCGAATATGAGGCGTTCGTGCAGCAAACCGCCGGCGCGACGGCGGACCACCGCGAAGGCGTGACCGCGTTTCTGGAGAAGCGCAAGCCGGCGTTCGTCGGGCGCTAGCCGCGTGCGCGCCCGCACGACATTCCGCGCGGTCGCGGCTATCCTTCCGCCGACATGACACGCGACGAAGTCTGCGGCAAGTTCCTCGACACACTGGATTTCGAACTCTACCCGGTGCAAGAGGAGGCGATCCTCGCCTGGTTCGAGACCGATACCGGCGTGATGGTGAGCGCGCCGACAGGCATGGGCAAAACGCTGATCGCCGAAGCGGCGATTTATGAAGCCCTCGCGACCGGCAAGCGACTGTACTACACGACGCCGCTGATCGCGCTGACAGATCAGAAATACCGCGAACTGCGCGGCAAGGCGGAAAAGTGGGGCTTTTCGCGCAATGATGTCGGCCTGCTGACCGGTAATCGCAAGGAAAACCCGGATGCGCCGATTCTGGTTGTCGTGGCGGAAATCCTGCTGAATCATCTCGTCGGGCGCGAGGATGACCAGGTCGATTTCTCGCAGGTCTCCGCCGTTGTCATGGACGAGTTTCACAGCTTCAACGACTTTGAGCGCGGCGTCGTGTGGGAACTGTCGCTCGTGCTATTGCCGAAGCATGTGCGCGTAATGCTCTTGTCAGCGACGATTGGCAATCCCGTCGATTTCATCGGCTGGTTGAAAGACAAACATGGCCGGCTGCTGCGGATGGTCACGTCCGATGAGCGCCGCGTGCCGCTCGAGTTCATCTGGGTCGAAGACCGGCTCATGACCGAGCAATTGGTCGAGATGGCGGCCGGCGGACCGGATCAGACGCTAGGGCCGGCGCTGGTGTTCTGCTTTTCGCGCGACCAATGCTGGGGATTGGCGGAAACGCTGCGCGGTTTGCCGCTGATCAGCAAGGAAAGGCGCGGCGAGATTGAAGCCGCGCTAGAGTCACACGCGGAAGACCTGTCGCTCGGTGTCGGGCCGAAGCTGAAGCAGATGCTGATTCGCGGCGTGGGTGTGCATCATGCCGGCGTATTGCCGCGACACAAGATCATTGTCGAGGACCTGTTTGAACGCCGCCTCGTGCCATATGTGATCTGCACGGAAACGCTGGCGGCGGGCATCAATCTGCCGGCGCGATCGGTCGTGTTCTCGACGCTGTTGAAGGGCAAGCCGGGCGAGCGCAAAGTCGTTCCCGCGGCGCAGGCGCATCAGATGTTCGGCCGCGCCGGGCGTCCGCAGTTTGACACGCGCGGCTATGTCGTGGCGATCGCACATGATGACGACGTGAAGATCAACAAATGGAAACAGCGCTACGACCAGATTGATCCGAATTCGAAAGACCCCGGCATCATGCGGGCGCGCAAGGACATGGAGCGCAAGCGCCCGTCGCGCCGCAAGACCGAGCAATACTGGACGGAGGGGCAGTTTCAAAGCCTGATCAAGGCGGGCCCGGGGCCATTGCAGAGTCGGTCGATGATTCCCTATCGCGTGCTGATCTACCTGCTGACGAAGTACGGCACGTTGCACGAAGCCCGGGAGTTCGTG
>JAGQOO010000211.1:2770-5883 GCA_020427345.1 Phycisphaerales bacterium
TCGAAGCGCTTCGCGCCGCCGGGGCAAATCGAGACGTTTCAGAAACAACTCGACGCCATGATCGACAATCTCGCTGCGCTGGATTACCTGACCCGCGCGGGCGACGGCGATCATGTCACGCTCCACGACACAATCGAGGGGTTGTTGGTCTTTCGCAGCATCGATCCGTTGTATGGGGCGTTCCTGGCGTCAGAACTCGCATACAGCAACTTTGAAGAGAAACTGCAGGCGCTCGAGTCGGTGCTGGAAAGCCCGCCGCGCATTGCGCGGTTGGCGGGTGTGCCGCACACGGTCGAGCCTGGCCCGTTGGAAACCGAGCGACTCAAGCCGCTGTTGACGCAAATGGGTCTGTTGGGCAGCGGCGCGCCCGCGCACGGCGAGGATGAGGAAGAAGAAGCCGAGGATTGGTGGGCGGAGGAGGAAGAGCGCCCGCCGCGCTTCCCGGAAATGCTGAAGCTGCTGTTTGATTCGAAACTCGCCGCCCCGGAAGAGATATTCGTGCAGCCGAAGTGGATCGCCGGCGGAGTGATCGAGCGAGACTGCGACTTCTTCGGGTTTGTGAAAGCGGCGGACCTGGTCAAGCAGGAGGGGCTCATTCTGCGACATCTGCTTCGTCTTGTCATCATGGCCGGCGAGTTTGATGAGCGTACCGGCGACCCGGAGTATCGGCGAATCAGCGAGATGTCGACACGTGCCTGTCAGGCCGTCGATCCCGCGTATACCGACAAGTTCCTGGCCGAAGCGGTGGCCATGCGCCAAGCGCAATGAGCGACGAATCCCACGAAAACGAGCCCGCCGCCGAAACGCCACTGCGCGTGTTCATTTCCGTCGCGGAGGAATCGGCGGATATGCACGCGGCGGCGCTGGTGCGCGCGGCGCGTTCGATGCGTAAGCGATGGGAGTTTCGCGGGCTGACCGGGCCGCGCCTGCGCGATCTCGGCGTCGAAACCGTGTTCGATATGGCCTCGCACGCGGCGATGCTGGCGGGCGTGCTTGGCGTTGTACGGCGCGGCATGCGAGCGATGAAGGCGGTGCGCGCGGACTGGGAGGCGCACCGGCCGGATGTCGCGGTGTTGCTGGATTCGCCGGAGTTGCACTTGCCGCTGGCCCGCGTCGCGCGGCGAATGAACATTCCGGTGCTTTATTACATCGCGCCGCAAACATGGGCGTCGCGCGCATATCGCAATCGCAAGATCGCGGCGGTCGTCGATCGACTGGCGTGCATATTGCCGTTCGAGGAGCAGTACTTTCGTGACAATGGCGTGAAAGCGGAGTTTGTGGGGCACCCGCTGTTTGAGAGTCTGGCGCTTCAAGTGCCCGACGAAACGCGGGTAACGGCGCTGCGCGAATCGGCGCCAATCGTGGCAACTACCTCGTCGAGCGCGACCAGGGAGGCTAGCGCGCGCCCGCCCTTGATCGCGCTATTGCCGGGTTCGCGCAAGCACGTCATTCGCTCGATCGCGCCCTTACAGCTTGAGACCGCGCGGTTGATGGCGGAGAAACTCGGGTCGCTGCGCGTAGCGGTGTCAGCCGTGTCGGCCGAAAGGTCGTCATTGATTGAAGAGATCGTCCGCGCGTCAGGCGTGCCGGCGGAAATCGTCATCAACGACAATGCGAGTCTGCTCACCGCGGCGGACTTCGTGCTCGTCGCGTCCGGAACGGCGACGCTGCATGTCGCCCATTATCGCAAACCGATGGTCGTGATGTACGACGCCGGCCGGCTGATGGGCCTTGCCTTTCGACTGTTCGGGGGCCGCGTGATTAAGACGCCGCACTTATCGCTCGTGAACATCCTCGCGAATGAGCGGATTGTGCCGGAGTTCATGCCTCTGCGACCGCGGCCGGCGGAAGTGGCCGAAGCGGCGACGGCGATTCTGACGGATGCCAGGCGGTGTGAGGCAGTAATGCGGCGCCTTGACGAGGTCGTTCGCCCCATAAAGGAGTCGCGCGCCAGTGACCGGGTTTGCGGGTTGATTGAGGAGTTGGCGGGCGCCGGACCGGCCCTGTCAAACTGACACCGAAAGCCGGTCGGCGTGACGAACCCGGTACCGGACCCCGCGGCGGCCGCCGGTGTGACGGTCCATAAGTCATTATTCTGAAAAGCATTACGGCGTTGTTGGGCCATGGCGCCCCGGGTGGCGCGGCTTTTGCATGTCTTCCCGCTGTGCGAACGCGGCGCCCGATGTCCAGCCGCGGTTTTGAGAGCAACAGGCGTCGCCCGATTCCGCGGCGAGCCCTTTTTGAGATGGCAAGGAGAGGTTTGCGATGGCGGCAAAGCAACTGGCTTTTGATAGCGAGGCGCAGAAGGCGATTCTCGCCGGGGTGGAGAAGCTCGCGTCGGCGGTCAAGAGCACCTTCGGCCCGCGCGGCCGAAACGCCGTGCTGGACAAGGGTTGGGGCGCTCCCAACGTGACCAAGGACGGCGTCAGCGTCGCTGAGGAAATCGAACTCAACGACAAGTACGAGAACATGGGCGCCCAGCTCGTCAAAGAGGCGGCCACGAAGACCAGCGATGTCGCCGGCGACGGCACGACCACCGCAACGGTCCTGGCCGAGGCGATCTACAAAGAGGGCCTGCGCTCGGTTGTCGCCGGTCTCGATCCGAACGGCGTCAATCGCGGCATCGACGCGGCCGCCCGCGCGATCGTCGAAGCGCTGAAGGGCCTCTCGCGCCCGGTCGACGTCAAGAAGACCGAAGACATCGTCAACATCGCCCGCATCTCCGCTAACAACGATCGCGCCATCGGCGAGATCATGGCGGATTGCTTCACGCGTGTCGGCAAGGACGGCGTGATCACTGTCGAGGAAGGCAAGACCCTCGAGACGACCGTTGATGTCGTCGAGGGCATGCAGTTTGATCGCGGCTACCTCAGCCCGCACTTCGTGACGAATCCCGACAGCATGGAAGTCGTCCTCGATAAGGCCTTCGTGCTCGTCTTTGAAGACAAGATCAGTTCGGTGACCAAGCTGGTCCCGTTGCTTGAGAAGGTCGCGCAGGCCAAGCGCCCGCTGCTGATCATCGCTGAGGACGTCGAAGGCGAAGCCCTCGCCACACTCGTCGTCAACAAGCTCCGCGGCATCCTGAACATCGCCGCCGTCAAGGCGCCGGCCTA
>JAGQOO010000212.1 GCA_020427345.1 Phycisphaerales bacterium
GTCGCGCTGTCCTTCACGCGCCTGCGCCGGCTCGAGGGCGCCGGCGCGAGCGCGGTCGGCTCGACGCTCCTGTACCTGCTCGTCGCCTCGATCGGCGCGCATGCCAATTTCAGCACGTTTGCCGATGCGCCGGGACTGCTGATTGTCGCCGGCGTGTGGATGCTCGTGCACATCGTCGTGCTGCTGACCGTGGCCTGGCTGATCCGCGCACCCCTGTTCTTCGTCGCCGTCGGGTCGCAGGCGAACATCGGCGGCGCGGCGAGCGCCCCGATCGTCGCCGCCGC
The DNA here is from genome assembly GCA_020427345.1 of Phycisphaerales bacterium. Taxonomy (GTDB): domain Bacteria; phylum Planctomycetota; class Phycisphaerae; order UBA1845; family Fen-1342; genus DSPM01. The sequence continues at coordinate 285 of JAGQOO010000212.1, forward strand.
GTTTCATCCATCACTGGCGTCGGTCGGCGTGTTGCTCGCAGTGGCGGGTTATGTGCTCGGCACGTACGCGGGCTTGCTGTGCGCCAAGCTGTTGGCGATGGTCGCAGGCGCTGACTTCTGATCAAACGTGGCTGCGCACAGGCATCGCGTTCGTCAACGCGCGCATTGTTTTTTCGAAACAGATTTTTCATCCGGCTTGTCGCACAATCACTGGCCGCAATCGCGCGGCCCGATTATGCTCATCGACAGATCGTAATCCGCCGGGAACGCAGCACTCACCGAGCGGTTTTATTGTGGGAACATCCAGTGATTACCCGCGCGACGTGGCGCGGAGGAGCAGGGCTCGATGCGGCTTCGCGCCGAAGAAGGCTCCGTCTATCGGCTTGTCGTTTCACTCGATGAGCGAGAGATGGTCTACGGTCCCCGATCTTATTCGGGCTTCAGCGAGGCGCAGGCCGACGTCGCTGACGCGGTTCGCGCCGGCGCTCGACTGGGCGATGTGCGCTACGTGCGGCTTGAACGCGCCGACGCCGCTATCACGGCCAAGTCGCTCCCGGAAGACGCCGATTGGCGCGAGTCGAAACGCTGGAACGGGCCAGTGGTCGCCCGTGTCCTGGCGCAGGCCGAATTGGCGACCGGCACGACAGCGGGGTCCGCCGCGCTGCCCGCCAGCCTGACCACCCTGCCGTTCAAACCGACCGAGTCGAGCGCGATTCCCGCGCCGCGCCCCTATCGCACGAACCGTTGGGATTTCGCGGTAGTGACTGCGTTTGTGGTGGTATCGATCGCCGTGCTGGCGTGGGTGCAATTCGGCTCAGGGCGCGACGCGGCGCTGGCCGCAACCCCTTCTGCCCACATGAACCTGTCCTTTCAGGCTGAGCCGCGTCAGGCCCGGACCAGCGTGCCTCGACCTTCATCGGGAAGTCAGGCCACTCCCGCGGCTCGCCGTCGACCCGCCTCGCAATAAATCGACATATCGTTGTGACACGCCACCACAAAATGAAAACGGGGCCGCGCCCGAAAGCGCGACCCCGCTGTGGTTTGCGATTCAGCCTTAGTCGTTAGCTGGTTCGCCGAACGTTGACGGCCTTGGCGCCCTTGTCGCCCTGAGTCAGCTCGAACTCCACGCGCTCACCGTCTTCCAGGCTACGGTAGCCGTCCGCCTGAATGGCGGTGTGGTGGACGAAAACGTCCTGCCCGTCATCAGAAGCGATAAACCCAAAGCCCTTCGCGTCATTGAACCACTTCACAGTCCCAGTCATGCTACACCTTTCGCCCGCGCTGGCCGTTCCCGCGCTCGAAACAACGCTGCTTCATAATCATGCCCGTTCACGGCGCCTGCGGTTTTACAAATTTCACCCATAGTATCGCCTGCGACGCGCCACAAGTCAAAGCCGCCGACCCTGGCCGCGCAAATTGCCATAACCCCTTTCGCGAACGGCTATTGCCAGACCGCCCCTTCGCGTATCCATTGCGCGATCGCTTCGATCTCCTCGGGCGTCACCAGGTCGTCGCCAGGCGGCATCCCGGGAATGTCGTCATTCCCGCCCCGAATCGCGATCAGCACCGGGCTTTCCTCAGACCCCGGGATGATCGCCGGGCCCAACCCTCCGCCGACAAGCGCCCCGCCGGGGGTTGTCAGGTCGAGCCCCCCGGGCGGCTCATCACCGCCGTGGCACCCAAAGCACCTGTCGGCGATCACCGGCAACACCGCCGCTCGAAAGTGCGCCGCGCGCGGGTCCGCGTCCGGGCCAAGCGGCGCGAGTGTAATGACGGGTTTCTTGGGGCCGACCGCAAAGGCGTAAACGAGCGTGCCGCCGTGATGCGCCGTCAGTCCGACCCACCCCGCCGCCAGCAAGCCGGCGACCGTTGCCAGCCCCGCGGCAGCGAGAGAGAAGCGCGGCTTGACCCACAGGCCCGCCCCGCTGATCAGCACCCCCGCCAGGGCAAACATCCAAACCGACTCCGCCATCTCCTCGTGCTCGTGCAGCCGATGGCGGGCGGCGTCCGGAATCGCCCCGACAAACCCCTCCGCCGTTTCACCGCTGTTCTCGGCAATCCAGGCCCCGGCCAGCAAGGCCACAAACAGCGCCACGACACCAATCCCCAAGGTTCGGTTCCGCCCGCCCATGGCGAGGTGGACGCCGGCGGCCACGAAGCACAGAATCGACAGCACGATCGGGAAGTGCACCAGCATCGCGTGTCGCATCGACGGGTTCGAAAGCGCTTGCAGGATTTCGCTCATTCGGGCCAGTCTCCTTTGTCGAAGGGTCGGACCATCTTACCGGCGCGCGTTTTCCAGGTTTACGCCGGCGGTTCCAAATCCGTGGGAATCCGGTAATTCAGAACAAGGGCGATGGCGGATATAGTTCGGATATCCGGCCGAGCGGCCGAGCTATCAACTCAAAGGCGCATCTGATGATCCTGGTCAACACCGAAACGATCCCCGGGCGGCAAATCCGCGAAGTGAAGGGCCTGGTGCAGGGTAACACGATTCGCGCCAAGCACCTCGGGCGCGACATCGCGGCGGGTCTCAAGAACCTGGTCGGCGGCGAACTCAGGGGGTATACGGAATTGCTCACCGAGGCGCGTCGACAGGCGATTGAGCGCATGATGGCGCAGGCGCAGGAACTGGGGGCAAACGCAATTGTCAACGTGCGCTTCACAACCAGCGCCGTCACGCAGGGCGCGGCCGAGCTCTACGCATACGGGACAGCCGTCACGATTGACTGAGGATACGCCATGGGATTCGCGGATCTGTTTGGTCTCGGCGCGTTTCTTTTCTTCCTGGCCCTGGGTTTCGGCATCGGTACGTGGCGCGAGCGCAGCCACCTCGCCTCTCTCACCCGGCGTGAGAGCAAGTCAACGGACATCGGGGTCGCCAACCTGCGAGCAGTCACGCAACCCGAGACAGTTGAACACGCTGAGTTGGTCATGGGACAAGCCGTTATCGCGAACGACTACTTCAAGACCGTGGCGGCAAGCCTGCGCAACATTGTTGGCGGCGAGATGAAGTCACTTGAGACACTGATGACGCGCGCCCGGCGCGAGGCGACGTTGCGCATGCTCGAAAGCGCGCGGGCCCTCGGCGCCACCGAAGTCTGGAACGTGCGCTATGACACGTCGAACATCACGAGCGGCAACTCCAAGAACCCCGCCGCCAGCGTCGAAGTATTGGCGTCAGGAACGGCGATCCGGCGCAAGTCGACGCACTGATCCACGTCATGGCGTCGCGCGATCCGCATTCGATCGAAAACGAACCGCATTTTCGCGGCGGGCCCGCCAAGCCCGACCCTTCCGAGCGCGTCGCCGGCCGCCTGAAAACGAACCTTGAGACTGAAACGCGGGACGGCCACAGCGTGTTCGAAGAGCCGGCGATGTTCGCCGACAGCTCGCCCACTCTGATTGAGCAGGATTGGAGTTGCGAGCAATGCGGCTACAACCTGCGCGGCCTGATGTTCGGCAGCCCGTGTCCGGAATGTGGCGCGATCCCGCTCTATCGACCCGCTCCGCGCGGCGCGCGGGGCTATTCCGCCTGGCTGGAGAAGAAGCTCGCTGCTGACGGCAGCGCCAGGGGCTGGATGATCGCGACTCTCGCGATTCTGCTCGGTGGTCCATTTGCCGTCATCGCCGCGCTGATGGGCGCCGAGCCGGGCACAGTTGCGAACTCGAGCATGCTGATCCTGGCAATTGTGTTCGGTCCGGCGGTTGAAGAGACGATGAAAATTGGCGTCGCGGCGATGATCATCGAGACGCGCCCGTACCTGTTTCGGTCGGAATCTCAAATCCAGACCGCGACGATCGGCGCCGCCGGCTTGTTCGCGGCGATCGAGAATGTGCTTTACCTGACGATCTACTTCCCCAACCCGCCGGTGTTCCTCATCCTGTGGCGCTGGACGGTCTGTGTCGCCCTCCACATCGGCTGCACCACCGTTGCCACGCGGGGCCTGCTTGCGGTCTGGCGCCGCTCGATCACCGAACTCCGCCGGCCGCAACTCGGGCTGGGCCTGCCGGCGCTCACCACGGCGATCGTGTTGCATGGATCCTATAATGCGGCCGCCTATTTCATCTTCGAGGCCCTCGGGCTGCCATGATGGCAGGAACCGGGCCGAAGGCCAGCCTCCAGAAAACACGTAACACTATGCTGAAAAGCAACTTATAGCTCAGCCGCCGGTTGGGGCTTCAGTTTGGTACCAATCTTGCCATTCTCGTTTGAATGACTAGCCGGTTCGCCATGCGCGGACTTGGAGTCAACGAGCGATTTCACCCGCGACGCGGTCGCGGAAGGGAGTTTGATATGTCCAAGATCATCGGTATCGACCTCGGCACCACCAACTCGGTCGTCGCCATCATGGAAGGCGGCCAGCCGAAGGTGCTGATCAACGAGCAGGGTTCGCGCCTGACGCCGTCCGTCGTCGGCTTCACCGATAAGGGCGAGCGACTGGTGGGCCAGCGCGCCCGCAACCAGCAGGTGACCAACCCGACGAACACCGTCTATTCGATCAAGCGGTTCATGGGCCGCCGACACGAGGAAGTGTCGAACGAAGAGAAGATGGCGCCATACACGATCGTCGGCGGCTCGAACGAGCTGGTCCGCGTGAAGGTGGGCGACAAGGAATACGCCCCGCCCGAGATCTCGGCGATGATCCTGCGCGACCTCAAGGCCACCGCAGAGCGATATCTCGGCGAAACCGTTGATCGCGCCGTCATCACCGTGCCGGCGTACTTCAACGACGCCCAGCGCCAGGCCACCAAGGAGGCCGGCCAGATCGCGGGCCTCAAGGTCGAGCGCATCATCAACGAGCCGACCGCCGCCGCGCTGGCGTACGGGCTGGAGAAGAAGGAAGACCAAAAGATCGCGGTGTTCGACCTCGGTGGCGGCACGTTTGATATCTCGATTCTCGACGTCGATCAGAACGTCTTTGAGGTGCTGAGCACGAATGGCGACACGCACCTCGGCGGTGATGACTTTGACGAGGAACTGATCCATTTCTTCGCGGAAGAGTTCCGCAAGAAGGAAGGCATCGACCTTCGCAACGACCCCATGGCGCTGCAGCGTCTGAAAGAAGCCGCCGAAAAGGCGAAGATCGAACTCTCCGGCAGCATGGAGACCAGCATCAACCTGCCGTACATCACGGCGGACGCCGGCGGGCCGAAGCACCTGCAGTTGACGCTGACGCGCTCGAAGTTTGAGCAGCTTGTCGGCAAGCTCGTCGAGCGCTGCCGCGGTCCGGTGTTGAAGGCGATTCAGGACGCCAAGCTGTCGGCCAAGGACATCGACGAAGTCGTGTTGGTCGGCGGTTCGACGCGTGTGCCGCTCGTGCAGAAGATGGTCAAAGAGATCTTCGGCAAGGACCCGGATCAGAGCATCAACCCGGACGAGGTCGTCGCGGTCGGCGCCGCCATTCAGGGCGCTGTGCTGTCGGGCGACAAGTCCGATGTAGTGCTGCTCGACGTCACGCCGCTGTCGCTGGGTGTTGAAACGCTGGGCGGCGTGATGACGACGCTGATCCCGCGCAATA
>JAGQOO010000213.1 GCA_020427345.1 Phycisphaerales bacterium
GGCCGTGCTTCATCTCGGTGGGGGTCTGACCACCGAACCACGGCCGAGACGGCCGTGGCACACGCCGCGTCTGATCGCGTTCAAACGTCGTCGAATCGCCTGATCGCCAAGTGATCTGACGCCGGCTGGGTCGGATTGCCCGGGCGAATCGCCAAGCGCGTCTGCATACCCGCGCTCGCCGCGGCGTTGAGTTCTTCCACGACGTCCGAAGCAAAGACGATGTCCGCGGCGGCGGTTTCCAGATGTCGCGCGATTTGCGCGTAACTGGCCGCCTCGCGCTTCGGGCCGGTGGTTGTGTCGAAGTTGCCGTCGATCAGCGGCGACAGATCGCCGTGTTCGGTATGCGCGATGAACAGCCGCTGCGCCGCGATACTGCCGCTGGAGTAGATGCACACGCGGCGTCCTTCTCCGTTCCAGCGCCGCAGCGCCGGCGGCACATCTTCGAACAGCGGCGATTTCAGGACGCCGTCGCGAAAGCCGCCTTCCCAGATCAGCCCTTGCAGCATCTTGAGCCCGGTCGCCTTCACGTCGGCGTCCATCAGCGCGCTCAGATGCTCAACGAGCGGTTCGATGGAAAACTCGCCCTCGCCGGCGTCGCGCGCGATCTGCGTCCGAGCTTCACGCACGGCCGGTTCGTCCCAATGTCGCGCAAGGAAGTCGCTCAGCCGCTCCCGCGCGAACGGAAACAGCGTCTCATGCACAAACGCGATCGGCGCGATCGTGCCTTCGATGTCGAGCAGTACAACGCGCGTGTCGCTCATCAGCCGGTGATCGTGGACTTGAATTCGGGCGCCGCGCTGATGTAGTTCGGCCCCCAGCACAGCGGCGCGAACTGGTCATGGGCGCCATTCGCCTCATATTCCGGCGTCCAGCCGCTCGGATCCTGAAACAGGCGGATCGCGCGGATACGGCGTTCGACGCACAGATCAAACCAATGCCGCATGCCGCAGGGGACTGTGATCAGGTCTCCCGCTTCCACCGTGATGGAAAACACGGGACCGTTATCTGGGTGGATGTGAAACAAGCCCGAGCCTTTGACGATGAAGCGCACTTCGTCTTCGCTGTGACGGTGCTCTTTGTTGAAGCGGTTGAGCATGGTGTCGAGGCCGGGCGTGTCGGGCTTGACGTCGATCACGTCCGCCGTGACGTATCCGCCTCTTCGCTTCAGTTCTTCGATCTCCGGCGCGTATGCGGCCAGGATGTCGTCGGCCGACGCGTCGGGACTGACGCGATCTTCCAACGGCCATCGCTGATAGGTCATGCCGAACGGCGCGATAAAGGCGGCGATCTCCTCGGCGTTGTCGATGGTGTGATTGCGCTCCGGAATACGAACTGTCGCCATGCGAATCTCCTAGGCGCCGCCGAACAACGATCGGCTCCGACCTTCCACTTCGAACAGGAACTCCAGCACTTCGATGTGCCGCCGCGCTTCGGCGAGATCGCGGCCCCATGTGTACAACCCATGCCCGCGCATCAGGAAGCCGTGCGATGGGCCTTCCCCGCCTGCCAGGCGCGTTTGCAACTCGCCCGCCAGCGCGGGAATGTCCTGCGTGTTTTCGAATACGGGAATGGCGATGGTGGTCTCGTGGGTCTCGACACCCGCCAGCCCTTTCAGCATTTCATAACCGGCGATGGTCACGGCTTCGTCGCTGACGCTCGACAGCAGCGTGTTCCAGATCGAATGCGTATGCAGCACAGCCCCGATGTTCGGCCGGGCCGCGAGCACGCAATGCAACAGCGTTTCGGCGGACGGGCGCGGCTGAGAGGGATCGATTGCGTGTCCGTCGGCGTCGACGATGACAAAGTCGTCGTTGCTCAGAGCGCGTTTGTCGCGGCCGCTGGCGGTAATGAGCAGGCGCAGCGGGTCGCGATCCAGCACGACGCTGTAATTGCCGCTTGTGCCGAACGCCCAGCCGCGATCGTAAAACAGGCGCGCGGTTTCGCGCAGTGCGAATTTCGCGTCGCTGGCGGGCAGTGGCGTTTCACACGCCAGTTCAGGCATGCGCCGGCGCCCCCTTGAATGCGCGAATCCGCTTCGACGCTTCCTTCAGAATCTCGTCTTCTTTCGCGAAGCAGAACCGTAGCAGCTTTTCGCCCGTTTCGCCCTGATAAAACGCCGTGCCGGGCACGCTGGCCACGCCGGTTGTTTCAAGCAGCGCCATAGCCGCCTGTTTCGACCTGGCGTAACCGAGGTGGCCGATGTCGGCGAGGACGTAGTACGCGCCTTGCGGCACAATCGGCTGCAAGCCCGCCGCCGCGAGGCCGTCGCAGATGATGTCCCGCTTCCGCTGATAGTCGGACTTCAGCTTTGTGTAGAACTCAGGCGGCGACTGGAAACCCGCGGCAACACCATGTTGCAACGGCGTTGGTGAGCACACATAGAACAGGTCGTTCGCGAGCGTGATGGCCCGCGACATCCCGGCCGGCGCGACGGCGTAGCCCAAGCGCCAGCCGGTAATGCTGAACGTCTTCGAAAGCCCCATCAGCGTAACAGTGCGATCGCGCAGGCCCGGCAACGTCGCGGCCGAAACGTGTTTGCGTCCGTCATAGATGATGTACTCGTAGATTTCGTCAGTGATGACGAGCAGATCGCGTTCGACGGCGATTTTCTCAATGACCTTCATTTCGTCGGCGCTGTACATCCGCCCGCTGGGGTTGGACGGCGAGCACAGCACGATCGCGCGCGTATTCGGCCGAAGCGCGGCACGGATCACACCCTCGTCGAGATCAAAGTTCGGCGGAGCGAGCGTTGCGAACTGCGGCTGCAACCCCGCCAGGATCGCCGCGTTCAGGTGATATCCGTAATACGGCTCGCACAGCAAAATGCCATCGCCGGGATTCAGCAGCGCCATGATCGCGCAGGCGTAACCGCCGGACGATCCGATCGTGACGGTGATCTCCGACTTCGGATCGGCGGTGATGCCGTTATCGCGCTTGAGTTTGTCCGCGATCATCTGGCGCAGTTCCGCGGCTCCCTCGGGGAAGGAGTACGTGCTCTTGCGGTCGCGGATGGCTTGAATCGCGGCTTCGCTGACGAGCGGCGGCGTCGGCAAATCGCCAAGACCCTGTCCGAGATTGATGCCGCCGACGCGTTCGCATTCGCGCGTCATGTTGCGGATTTCGGATTGGGTGATGTCGGCGATTCGCGCGGATAAGAACTGTTTCACGGCGGCCTCCGGGCGTTATCTGGTAAAGCGGAAAGCGCGGCGGCGCGACGACGCCGACGCGGGTGGGGTTATCGACAGCGGCAACATCGAGAAAACATAGCGCTGGTAAGCGTAATCCGCGGGCGGCGCGGTCGCAAGGACGCTTCAGGACGCTTCGGGCGACGTAGCGGCGAGCATGTCGGGCGGAACTGGCCTGCGATTCGGTTTTCCGGCAATAAGCGCCAGGCAGATACCAAACAACACGAGGGCTCCGCAGGCGACCGTCAGGGCGTCCGACGGTCCGGCCTGACTGTTCCCGATCCGGCTGAGCCAATTCTGGAATCCCGCCGCGCCGGGGTGCGCCGTGCAGATTGAGATTCCGTTGTGCAGCGCATGAACCAACATTCCCGGCCAGATCGAGCGGAATTGAATGGCCAGCAATCCGAGCACGAGGCCGAGGCTGACAGTTGGGATCATGCGAAATGCGGAGTAATGGAACAGACCGAACGCGACGGCCGCGATGAGCACAGCCCAGAAGCGACTCAGCGAACTTTCAAGTCCGGAAAGCAGGTAGCCACGGAAGAACAGTTCTTCGCAGACCGCCGGCAATATCGCCATGAATAGCAGGATCGTCCAGATGGGCGTCCCATCAATCCAACGCATTTGCTCGTTGATTGCCTGCTCCACGGCTGGGTCCATCGGGAAGAACGCGCTTTGTATCACGTTCCAGCGCAAAACCAGCGCCCACGAGCCGAGGCCGATCATCAGCGCGGCGAGCCCGCCGAGCGCGCTCGGCGGGCGCAGACGAAACGCGGTAAGCGGATTGACGCGCATGTAGCGCGCCGCCGCCCACGGGCCGACCACCATCAGGACGAAGAGCGTGATGCCGAAGGCGTAAAGGAAGTTCACGCCGGAACTGAGCGCCTCGGTGCGCGCCAAACTCTGTTGTACGTAGTAGTTCAGGGTGTAGGCCAGCGCGGTGATCAGCAGCGCCTGTGCGATGCTCGGCGCGTTTTGCGGGCGGAAGAATCGCCGCTGGAACAGCGTCTTCACCGAACCAGCGTCGGAGAACAGCACAGCTTCCTGCCCGAACAGCCGGGCCGCGATCGCGACGGCGGCTCCGGCATAGAGCGAAGTGGACAGCGCGACAATACCAATGGCGCTGTAATCGAAGCGACCGAGGAACAACTCACGCGTCAGCGCGACGATATTCGCCACCGGCATGACAACGATCGGCCCTTCGAGCCGCGTGCCGGGCAGAATGCCGACAACGGCCGGAATCATCGCGGCCATCATGACGGGCACGATGTAGTTCTGGGCTTCCTTGAAGCTGCGGGCGAAACTGCACACGGCCAGCAGCATGGCGCTGAACATCACCGCCAAAGGCAGCAGCAGCACCATGATCCACGGCAGGGCCGACAACGGCAGGACAAAGCCCATCCCCTTCGAGAACAGATCGCCGATGCCGCCGAAATACACGCTCATGCCGATGGACAACAGGTTCAACAGAGCGCTGAGGATTCCGATCATGGTGACGACGATGAACTTGCCGGTGATCAGGTCCATGGTCGGCGTGGGCGCGACCATCAGCGTTTCGAGCGTGCCGCGCTCGCGTTCGCCGGCGGTCAGATCGATAGCGGGATAGATCGCCCCAGTGATCGTCATGATGATCAGTATCAGCGGAATGATCTGTCCGAGCGACGAACTCGCCATCTTCTGCGGGGTTGCGATATTGTCCGAGTTCACCGCGATCGGTGTGATAAAGCTCAGGTCCAGACCACGCGAACCGAGGCGCTCCTCCGCCCGCCAGACGTTGACGCGTTCGAGAACGCCAGTGATTCCCTTGGCGGCGATGTCGCTGCGAATGTCGCTTTCGTCGTAGTAGATCGCGACGCGGGTGGAGCCGACCGAATCCGGGCCGGGAGGCGGGTCGAACATCGCCACCGCCACTTGGGCTTCGGCGCCGAGGTCCACGACGGCGCGGAGGCGCGCGATCATCGACGCCCATTGTTGGTCCGGAGTCTCGGGGCCGGTAGGCGTCTTCGCATTATCTTGCGGTGTCGGGACAACGAGCATCTGCGCCAATGTCTTAATGATGTATGGCGGCGGCTTCTCCAGCGCCGGCTCCGGCCCGCGATTACCGAATGCGCGCTGATCATCTTCCTTGGCGGCTTCTTCGATCACTTCTTCCGCCGTTTTGCCGGAGGCGTCGCCGCGGCGGGCGGGGTCGCTGTCGATCTGCTGCGCCAGCCAGCGGGCGGTATCGTCGTCCGGCACGACGACTGTGTACTGCTGTTGGTGCAGAAACGTCATCTGCATCTCGACGGCCTGCATCGACCCGAGCAGCAGGGCGGGGTATAGCACCATCGGCACGACGATCATCGCGATCAGCGTGCGCCGATCGCGCAGCGTGTCGATCAGCTCTTTACGCCAGATTGTGTTAATCCGCGAAAAGCGGTTCATCAGCGTGCACCAGGGTCAGGAATATCTCGCTCAGTCGTTGCCGACCGGCGGTAATGCGCAATTCGTTCAGCGTGCCCTCGGCGATCATCGCCCCGCGATGGATCAAACCGATCCGATCGCACATCACTTCAATCTCGTCGAGCGCGTGCGTGCTCAGCAG
>JAGQOO010000214.1 GCA_020427345.1 Phycisphaerales bacterium
CTTGATCGGGTTCTTCGTGCCGGCCTCGTTCTGGGCGTCCACCTTCTTCATCAGCTTCGGATGGACGAACGGGCCCTTGTGGATACTGCGACTCATATCGAGCGACCTACCGGTTAGCTGCCACTACCAACGGCGACGTGCTTGCCGGGCGAGCGACGACGCAGGATGAACTGATTGCTGTGGGCCTTGCCGCGACGCGTGCGGCCGCCCTTCGCGAGCTTGCCGGTCGGAGAGACCGGGTGGCGACCACCGCCGGTGCGCCCCTCACCGCCGCCCAGCGGGTGCGCGACCGGGTTCATCGCCTTGCCGCGAACGCGCGGGCGGATACCCATGTGGCGCTTGCGGCCGGCCTTGCCGATACTGATGTTCTGATGATCAGTGTTGCCCACCTGGCCGATCGTCGCACGGCATTCCTTGCGGACGCGGCGAAGCTCGCCCGACGGCAGACGAATCACGGCCCAGTCGCCTTCGCGAGCCATCAGCGTGGCGCCGACCCCGGCCGAGCGAACCAGTTTTCCGCCCTGACCGGCTGTCATCTCGATATTGTGAATCGTCATGCCGATCGGCATCGCGTCCAGCGGCATGCAGGCGCCGACGCGCGGCTCGATGCCGCGACCATTCTCGACCGGGTCACCGGCCTTCAGGCCGATCGGCGCGAGGATGTAGCGCTTCTCGCCGTCGGCGTACTCGATCAGCGCGATGTGGCAGGTGCGGTTCGGGTCGTACTGCACCTCCAGCACCTTGCCAAGGACGCCATCCTTCTGACGCTTGAAGTCGATGATGCGGTACATCCGGCGGGCGCCGCCGCCGATGTGGCGCGACGTGATCCGGCCGTGATGATTGCGACCGCCGGTTTTGCGAGAGCGCTGCGTCAGCGACTTCTCGCGCCGATTCTGACGCGGATGCGTCGTTTCGGCGAAGTCGCTCACGCTGCCATGTCGGCGGCCCGCGGAAGTCGGTTTGTACTTTCTAACACCCATGCTCGTCTCCGGCTGTCCAGGCCACCCTAGAACAGGTCAATGTGGCTGTTCGGATCCACCGTGATAATCGCCTTCTTCGTATGGCGCGTGCGGCCGAAGTGGAACCGGTAGCGGCGAAGCTTCCCCGGCCGATTAATCGTGCGCACACTCTGCACTTTGACGCCGTAGATCTTCTGGACAGCGTCTTTAATCTGCGCCTTGTTCGCCTCGGGATGCACCTCGAAGCAGTAAGCGCCGCCGCGCTCGTCGTTGCCCGTCTGCGACTGGCGCGTCGACTTTTCCGTCACCAGCGGGCGAATCACCGTGTGGTAAATGTCCATTGGCTACGCCCCCGCCTTGGCAGTCGCGTCCGACACCAGCTGCCGAAACGCGTTGAACGCGTCCCGCGTAAAAATCAGATGTCGCCGAGCCAGTACGCAGTACGCGTTCAGATCGGCGACATCCATGATGTTCGTATTCGGAATATTGCGGCCGGACTTGTATAGATTTGCGTCGCGGCCGGCTGTGGCGAATGTGCAGCCGCGTTCCGAGTTCAGCGCGCCCAGCATCGCCGCAAACCGCTTCGTGCGCGGGGCGTCAAAACTGACGCCGTCGACGATGATGGCCTGCTCGGATTGAATCTTGGCCAGCACGGCCTGATTCCGTGCCAGACGCCGCATCTTCTTCGGCATGTCCTGGCGATAGTCGAGCGGGCGACGCGGGAAAGCGCGACCACCGCCGACACGGACGGGTTGCCGCAGGTTGCCCTGACGAGCGCGTCCGGTGCCCTTTTGCTTGTACAGCTTACGCGTGGAACCGGCCACTTCGCCGCGCGACTTCTGGCGAACCGTGCCCTGACGGGCGTTCGCCTGATACATCACGATCGCCTGCTTGAGCAGCGGCGCGTTAACGGCGCCGCCGAGCATCGTCGCGTCGATCTGCTCGTCGCCGATCTTCTGGCCGGATTCGTTGAAAACAGGAACACTCAGCATGATGAACCGGATCCCCGTTACTGCCTGGTCTTCGACTTGCGGACGATTACGTACCCGTTATTCGGCCCGGGAACCGCGCCGCGAATCAACATCAGATTGTTTTCGCCATCCACCGCGACCAGCCGCTGGCACGGAATGGTCCGACGCCGCGCGCCGGTGTGCCCGGCCATCTTCTTGCCGCGCTTGATGGCGCCACTGGTGCCGCGGTTCTGACCGCGGCCGCCGATACTGCCCGGCGAGCGGTGCTTACGCTCGGTGCCGTGCGAGGAGGACTGACCGCCGAACCCCCAACGCCGCATGCCGCCCTGAAAGCCCTTGCCCTTCGAGATGCCGACCACATCGACGAACTTCACTTCGCCTTCGCTGAAGATGTCGACCGTGACAACATCGCCGACCTGCTTGTCGGTGGCCTCGACGAGGCGGATTTCGCGGACGAACTTCTTCGGGGCGCTCTTCGCCTTGCGGGCGTGGCCGATCTCCGGCAATGTCGATCGATGCGGCTTCTGATCATCGAAACCGAGCTGGACGGCGAAATAGCCATCCGCTGTGTCGGTCGACTTAACCTGTAGCACGACGCACGGGCCGGCTTCGACGATCGTCACAGGGACGCGCTCGCCGTTGGCCTCAAACACCTGCGTCATGCCGATCTTCCGACCCAGAATTGCTGGGACCATGAGACGACACTCCTGCCCTGGCGCCATCGCCGGTCGCGCCCATACCCGGGCGTGCGACCTCCGGCGCCTTACCTGCGTCAGACCCTCGACGGCGTATGTCCCGTCTAGGCCTTGATCTTGATGAATACGCCCGCGGGCACAACCAGACGGTTCAGCGCTTCAACCGTGCGGGCCGACGGGTCCATAATGTCGATTACCCGCTTGTGCGTCCGCATCTCGAACTGCTCGCGCGACTTCTTATCGATGTGCGGCGACCGCAGCACCGTGTACCGCTCGATGCGCGTCGGCAGAGGAATCGGCCCGCACACCCGCGCGCTCGTCCGCTTGGCCTGCTCGACAATCTCGAGGGCCGACTGATCCAGCGCGCGATGGTCGTACGCTTCCAACCGAATCCGAATCCGCTCAGCCGCCATCTGATTCCGTTCCTTCGATTCGCCGTCACGCTTGCCCCGGCCCAATGAGCCGAGACGGGTCAGAATACCATGCCGGTCGGGGACGTCAAGGGGCCGGATTTGGGGGCAAGGGCCCGGCCCCCAACCGCCGGGGATCCATCGGACGGCGCCGCTTCCGCCGCTGCGCCGCTTTCCAAAACCGAATCAGTTTCATAGTGGTGAAAACGGCCCGCATGAGGGTATTACCAATACATTACTGCAGCCACCGCGGGCCGGTGGCCACGAAACCCGCTCCGGAGGCAATTCCATGTCCCGACTCCTCCGCCACGCCGCTGTCGCTGTCAGCGCGTTCGGCCTGCTTACGCCGCTCAGCCTCGCCGACGAGGACGCCGACAAGGCTCGGGCCACCGCCCTGTTCGAAATGCTGCCCAAAGGCGCATTCGCCGAATTCGTCGCCGCCGGAACCGACCAGATGAAGGCCGCGATGAACGACAAGGCCGCCGCCCAGCTATGGTCCCAGCTCCAGTTTCAGTTGGGCGCATACGGCTCGATTGTCGACGCAAAACTCCTCAAGACCGACGAGAACGGCATGCGGACCGTGACTGTTCGCTCCCGCTTCGAGCGCGGCATCCTGTCCATGCACGTCGTGCTCGATTCCGCCGACCGCCTCGCCGGCCTGTGGATGGGCGGGATCGAAGCCGCAAACTACGAGGCCCCGCCTTACGCGGACAAGGACAAGTTCGAGGAAAGCCCGTTCACAGTCACCACCGGCGCGTTCTCGCTGGGCGGAACCCTCGCAATTCCGAAAGGCGACGGCCCGTGGCCGGTAGTCGTGCTGGTCCACGGCTCCGGCCCGCACGATCAGGACGAAACCATCGCCGGCAACAAGCCGTTTCGTGATCTGGCATGGGGGCTGGCCTCGCGCGGCGTGGCGGTCGTGCGCTATGAAAAGCGCACAAAGAAGTACGGTCCGCAGATCAACCCCGATACGCTGACCCTGAAGGAAGAGACGATCGACGACGCCTGCGCCGCCGCCGCGGCGATGCGCGATTTCCCCAAGATCGACAAACACCGCGTGTTCGTGCTCGGGCACAGCCTTGGCGGCATGGCCGCGCCGCTGATCGCCGAGCAGGACGGCCATTTGGCCGGCGCGATCCTGATGGCCGGCAATGCGCGGCCGTTGTGCGAGGTCATCGTCGAACAACTCGAGTATCTCAGCGGATTGGACGGCGACGTGGACGCGGACGAACAGACCGCGATCGACGCGTCGAAGGAACTCGCAGCCGCGAGCCGGGAAAACCGCGTCGACGACGAGACGCCCGCGGTGCTGAACTGCCCCGCCGTGTATTGGGACCGCCTGTCGCGCGCCGATCAGGTCGCCGTCGCGGCGCGGCTCGACACTCCGCTGCTCGTTCTGCAAGGCGCCCGCGACTACCAGGTCACCACCGAAGACTTCAACTTGTGGCGCGAGCGACTGGCGAAGAAACGAAACACGACATTCCGGTTGTACGATGACCTCAATCACCTGATGATGACCGGCAAGGGCAAAGCGACGCCCGCGGATTACTCCATGGTCGGCCATGTCGATGTGAAAGTGGTCAACGACATCGCCGATTGGGTGAAACGGCAGCCGCCGAACGAGGGGAAATGACGCCGGAACAGCTTACGGACATTCGCGCCTTCGCAGTCGGCATCGCGCAGGAAGCCGGCCGGCTCACGCTCGATTACTTCCAGCGCGGCGTGTCGGCGGAAACAAAACCCGACAACTCGCCGGTGACGATCGCCGATCGGCGTTCGGAAGAACTGCTGCGCGATCGCATCGCGCGGCGGTTCCCGACACACGGCATTCTCGGCGAAGAGCACGGCGAAACCGCCGGCAGCGAACCCGCGCGCTGGATCATCGATCCGATCGACGGCACGTTTTCATTCATCTCCGGCGTGCCGCTGTATTGCGTGCTGGTCGGATTCGAATGGCAAGGCGAGATGGCGGCCGGCGTCATTCACATGCCCGCGCTGCGCGAGACGATTCATGCGGCCCGCGGTCAGGGCTGCGCGTGGAATGACGGCGTCGCCCGCGTGTCAGACATCGGCGAGCTGGCGCAAGCGCGCGTGTCATGCACGTCGATGAAATGGAACCGCCGCAACGGCCGCGAGCCACATTACCAGCGTCTGCTCGACGGCGTCGGCCACGATCGCGGCTGGCCGGACGGGTACGCATACGCCCTGCTGGCGACCGGGCGCGTGGACATCGTCGTCGACGCGGGCATGCACATCTGGGACACGGCGGCCGTGCTGCCCTGTGTCACCGAAGCCGGCGGCACATTGACCGACTTCACCGGCATCGTCGATCACCGTCGGCCGGAAGCCGTCGGGACAAACGGACGGCTGTTTGAGGCGGTAATGCGGGCGCTTGGCTAGACGATACGTCGCAATGCGCCGGGGCGCCATGCTTTCGGCGCAGCCGTAAGCATGCTTGCGCCACGGCCCCTCACACTCACTGAGGTTCGACTAGACCTCACCCAATCAGATTTTTCCTTGAATTTCCGCTGTTTTTGTGCCGGGCGGATTGGTATCGTCCTATAAATCGGTGACGCCGCGCGGACGGGTCGGTGGTCGGCTCGGGGCGGGCGCGGGCGGAAACTCGTTTTGGAGGGTGATATGCGCGAATTGCGAGGGGTTTTTGTGCTGGCGCTGCTGGCCGGCGGGCTGCCGCCGTCGGCGTGGGGCGCGCCGTATTG
>JAGQOO010000215.1 GCA_020427345.1 Phycisphaerales bacterium
CCCGCCGCCTTCACTGCCTCAAGCACGCGCCCGACGCACTCGTCCACGACCTTGCACGCCTCGACCGCCGCCGGAATCGAACCGGTATGCCCGACCATATCCGGATTGGCGTAGTTCAGGATCATCACATCGTCGACGCCGGTCTTGACGCGCTCAATGAACTTGTCAGTGAGCGGACGGGCCGACATCTCCGGCTGCTGGTCATACGTGCTGACCTGCGGCGACTGCGCGAGCAGCCGCTCTTCACCCGGAAACGGCTCTTCGCGGTAATCGTTGAAAAAGAACGTGACGTGCGCGTATTTCTCGGTCTCCGCCGCCCGGAATTGTCCCAATCCGAGTCCGCTGATGTACGCGCCGGCGATGTCCGCCATTCGTGGTGGTTTTTCGAACGCGACGTGCGCGCCAAGTCCCGATTGGTACGCCGTCATCGTGACCATGAAGACGTCGAGTTTGCCGTGCGGGCGTTCGAAGCCCATCTCGCGCTCCGCGCCGGACCGATCCGGACCGCGAAACGGAAACGTGTCCATCACGAAGGCGCGGACCAACTGCCTCGGGCGATCGCCGCGGTAGTTGTAGAAAATCACCGAATCGCCGTTGTCGATCGTAGCGACCGGCGTGCGACCGTCGTCGCTTATGACCGTCGGCGTGACGAACTCATCGCCGCGCATCGTCGGCTCCGACGGATTGTCGTAATACCGCTGAATCGCGTCGCGCGCCGAAGGCGCCGCGTCGGCGTCGCCTTCGGTCAGCATGCGATACGCGCGCTCCGTGCGGTTCCAGCGATAGTCGCGATCCATCGCCCAATAGCGCCCGCAAACGCTGGCGACCCGACCGACGCCGATTTCCTTCAAACGCCGCTCGATCGACGCGACGAAATCGATGCCGGCGTTCGGGGGCGAATCGCGCCCGTCAGTGAAACAGTGCACGAAGACGCGCTTCAACCCGCGCTTGGCCGCGAGCTCGACGCACGCGTACAGATGCTCCAGCCGCGAATGCACGCCGGCGTCGCTGGCTAGGCCCATGATGTGCAGTGCCGAGTTCCGCGTCAGGCAGCGCTCCACTGCGGCGACAAGCTCGGCGTTGGCGAAAAACGAGCCATCTTTGACGGCTTTGCTGATCCGTACGGAATCCTGATCGACGATGCGCCCGGCTCCGATGTTCTGGTGCCCGACTTCGCTGTTGCCCATCGTGTCGTCCGGCAGGCCGACGTCGAGGCCGCTGGTCTTGATCAGCGTGCGCGGCCAGTCGCGCTGGAGCATGGCGTCAATCGGTGGTTTCGCCAGAAAAACGGCGTTTGAGTCATTCCACTTCGGGTCGGGATTCTCGCCCCAGCCGTCGCGGATGATGACGACGCAGGGGCGGTTATGGACTTCGGCGGCCATCGGGCGACACCCTCCTTACGCGCGAAAACCGCGCGAAGGCAAGACAACTTGCCAATACCGGATCATAATGCCGATCTTTTCGACATCATACTGCTTCGGCGGGAGGCGAGTGCGACATGCAAGTAGAGAGCGGACCGGCGACGGGCGACCGCAATTATTACGCGATTCTGACGCTGTTCTTCGCGGCGTTTCTAGTCTGGTTCGTGAAGGACGGCGTGGTCGGGTGGCCATCCAAGAACATCACCGAGGCCCGCAAACTGCTCGTCCAATACCCGATTCCTGATTCGGTCGTCGCCGCGCTTGAGACTGATGAGGTCCCGGTCAAACCGGACTTTGAGGGCGCCAAGAAGGCGAAGCTCGGGACCGTGCGCGAAGTCCGGGAGCGGCTGGGGCAGCCCGACAAATCCGTTGAAGCGGACGGCCTGGCGACGGACTACTACGTCAGCAAGTACGGTCTCGGCACCGTGCAAAGCCGCGCTGGCGCCGTGACGGTGATCGACTGGCAGACCTGGTACAAGACAAAGGAAGAGATCAACGCCCAGTTCACGTTCGCGGGGATTTGCGGCGTGATCATGCTCCTTCCGTTGTACCGGCTTGTTCGCGCGATGATGGTGCGAGCGACGGTCGACGACAACGGGCTCACCTACTGCGGCAATCCGATTCCGTTCAGCGAGATGACCAGCCTGCGCGACTACAACAAGAAGGGTTGGGTCGACCTGTACTACGACCGCGACGGCGCCGAGCGCAAGCTCCGACTCGACAACGTCAAAGTCGCCAAGTTCGATGAGATCATCGACGCCCTTTGCCAGGCCAAGGGCTACGCTGACCCGAGAAAGGTCCGCGCCGCGGAAGAGCCAGCCGAAGCGTGACGCGTCGTTAGTCCGACTCGACGTCCTCAACCAGTTCGAACTGATTGCCGTCCGGATCGGTCAGGGTCACAATCCGCGCGCCTTCGTACTCCTCGATCTCGTCGACCTTTCGCCCGCCCGCCTCGATAAGCTTGACGAGTGTGCCGTCGAAGTCGTCGGTCACGATGTCAAAGCCGAGGCCGGGCCGCGCGCCCACGCTCGGGTTCGAGTTGTCATCCCACGCGTCCACGCCGGAGAAAATCCGTAAGCAAGGCCCGCCGTCGGGGAAGCCGAGCAGCGCGTAGCCGGCGCTCGGGCTGGATTCCTCGTCGAGGGTGTCCAGCGCCAGCGCATCGCGCCAGAACCGCATCGCCACCGCCATGTCCGAAACGTAAATGTGAATGTCACCGACGCAGATCATTGTTGCCGGCTCCAGTATTGGTTGTTGGTTCGTTCAGCATGCGGATTTTAGCGTGTGGCAAACAGCCTGCGCGATGGGGGCTAACGTCCGATCCCAATGTCCCGCCGGTACTGCATGCCGTCAAAGCGCACACCCTCAATGGCCGCGTAGGCCGTCTCACGGGCATTGGCAAGGTTATCCCCCAGCGCCGTCACGTTCAAAACCCGCCCGCCGGCCGTCAGGAGTTTTCCGTTCTCGCGTTTGATGCCGGCGTGGAAGAACAGCAGGTCGTCCCGGTTGTCGTCCATCGGCAACCCGGCAATCTCAAGGCCGGTCTTCGGTTGATCGGGATAGCCCGGGCTGGCGAGTGTGACCGTCAAGGCCGCGCGCGGATCCCAATCCACTGCTGCGCTGTCCAACTTGCCCCGGGTCGCGCGGTCGATCAGGTCCAGCAGGTCGCTCCGCATGCGCGGCAGGATCACCTGCGCCTCCGGATCGCCGAAGCGGACATTGAATTCCAGCACCTTCGGCCCGGCGGCGGTCATCATCAGCCCGACAAACAAAACGCCGCGAAAGGGCGCGCCGTCGCTGTGCACGGCGTCAACAATCGGCACGACGACTTTGGTTTCGATTTCGCGGAGTATCGACTCGGGCAACAGGTCGGCTGTGCTGTAGGCGCCCATCCCGCCGGTATTCGGACCCGCGTCGCCGTCGAGCAGCCGCTTGTGATCACGCGCAGATTCCAGCATGTAGATCGACTGTCCATCGACGATCGCGAACACGGATACTTCGTGCCCGATCAGCTTTTCCTCTACCAGCAGCGTCGCGCCGGCGTCGCCGAACACGCGATCGCACATGATCCGCTCGGCCGCGACAATCGCCTCAGCCGGGTCGTCGAGCACGAGCACGCCTTTTCCGCGCGCCAGACCCGCGGCCTTCAGCACGACCGGCTCATCACGTGAAGCCAGATACGCCCGCGCCGGCGCGTATTCCGTGAAGACGCGCGCATCCGCGGTCGGCACCGAGGCGATTCGCATCAGTTTCTTGGCGTAGGCCTTGTCCGACTCAAGTTGAGCGGCTTCGCGCGTCGGGCCGAACACGCGCAAGCCTGCCTGTTGAAACGCGTCGACAATGCCGCCGGCGAGCGGGTCTTCCGGTCCGACGATGGTGAGGTCGATTGACTCCTTTCGCGCGACCTCGAGCGCCAACGGAATGTCATCCGCCTTTCCTGGAATCAACGTCGCGACGGATTCGATGCCCGGGTTACCGGGTAACGCATACAGCGCCGTTAATCGCGGCGACTTCGAAACGGCCCGGGCGATCGCGTGCTCGCGCCCGCCTGAGCCGATGATCAACACTCTCATTGATGCTCCTCAACCGGCTTCCGCGGCGCGGCGTCGAGGTGATTGACGCGATAGCGGGCCCAGTTCGCCGGCCATGTGTCGCGCGACAGGTCGATGCAGTCAAGATACCGGCTGCGCGCGTCGGTAGTTGCGCCGCGGGCGCGTGCGGTTTCTCCGGTAAAGAACTGCACATCATCGAGGTAATACAACCAGCGATCCGCAAAAACGCTCAACACTGCGCGGACATTCTCGAGGAATTGTGACTCCCCCTGGCGACCGAGCAGATACTTACCGATGACTTCTGTGGCCATGTTGGCGACAGGATCGAGAAACTCCGGCGACACGTCACTCTGGAGCGAGGCGTCGAGCACGCTCTCAGCCGCGCCGCTGTCCATCATCCGCAGCGCCGACACACGCTCGATGGTCGCGCGCGGCAAGTCCGTCGGATGAAAGTCGTTTCGTCGCGAGATTACGCCAATCGTATCTGACGCGTAGCGGTAATCATCGAGCAGGTAGGCGCATTCGGCGAGCCGCCATGCTGTGTAAGCGTCGAGCGCGCCGTTTAGAGACACGCTGGCACGGCGCAACAGCTGGAAGGCCAGATCGAAGCGCTCGCCCGCGTATGCCGCGTCGCCCAGGGCCATTACTGTGCACGGGGCGGCGCCTTCGCAAACCGTCTCCAGCCACGCGTCCGGCACGGTGGCGCCGCGTCGTCGCAGCGCCGCGATCGCAACCTCCAGCAGCGCCGCCTGACGCCGCGGCGCGTCGCTGCTCAGCGCCGTCGCCACGGTGTGCCACGCATTGCGGAAGTCATTTTCCTGAATCTGGGCGCGGGCCCGGTTCAGTCCCGCGAAGTTGCTGTCGCGCCGCAACGCCGCGTCAACCCGCGCCTGCTCGTACAGCCATACGCGGTCGTTCTCCGCGATCAGCATCCCGCCGCCATCGCCGACCCAAGCCGCGATCGGGCGCTCCGACCCGTCTTTGATGTCCCAGTTGGCGACAAGCGTCAGGGAGTCCAGGTCATACAGCAGCAGTGACCCGTTGGTGAGGCGCAGCAGCAGAATGTCGCCGTCAGGGGAAAAGCTCATCGATGACACGACATCCGGCAGACGGATAACACCGAGCGGAGATGTGTCGAGCGTCGAGAACAGACGAACCGCCCCGTCATCCGTCGCCACCGCGAGCGTGCTCCCGCCGGAATCAAAAGCGAGTTCGGCGGGCGCGCCGTCCAAGGTGAGCCACACGTACGGATCTGGCGCGTCTGCCCCATCAGCCGATGGGCTGATCAGCAACAACTCCCCATTTGCCCGAGCCACCAGCAGGTTTTCCGAATCGGGGAAGAAATCAAATGCGCGAATCGTGCTGCCGACGATGCGCACTCGGCTGTCCTGTGTCAGCGCGAACCGGGCCGGGCGCGCTTCCATCAGTTTGTCCGCGTCGATGCGGGCGAAGGAAATCGACTGCGCATCGCCGACCGCGGTGCGGCTATGCAGCGCGAGCAACTTGCCGTCATCGGACATCGCGATGTTGCGCAATACCGGCGTTTGGCGATTGCTCCAGCGCGTGGCGATCGGTCGTGACTGACCCCGGCGGAAGAGCCACAGCCGCGACCCCAGCTGCATGGCCGATACGCCGCCGTCCGCCGACGTCGCCAGGCGCAAGTCATCCGGCGCCGTGCGTCGCCAGAACGGGCGAACGCCGGTGAGTCGAATCGGCGTCGAACGCGTCTCCGCGCCGAACTCCAGGAAGCGCAGCGTGCCGCTCTGCCCCATCAGCAGAC
>JAGQOO010000216.1 GCA_020427345.1 Phycisphaerales bacterium
TGCCCGCCTCGAGCGTGGAGCGGCGGAAGAATGGCGAGTTGGGGTCCAGTCCCGCAGCGCCGAAGGTCAACGTCGCGCCCGGTTCGACCTTGATCGCGCCGGCGCCCGACACCTGCCCGATTACGACGGCGTCGCCGGCGCCGCTCACGGTCAGTTCGCCGTCGACCCGGAGCGTACTGTTGATCAGGAGCAGTTCGGATCCGAGTCCGGGTTGGTCAGCGACGTTGCCGAGCAAGCGCGTGTCACGAATCAGCGCGTTGGCCGCGTTCAGCCCAATCCCCCCGCCGCCGTCGGCCCGGTTTCCAAAGATGTCACAGGCGTCAATCGCCAGCCGCCGTGCGGGGACGAGGATAGCGCCACCAATGTCATTGGGTATTCCCTCGTCCGCCAGCGCGCCGGTGATGGTCAGCCCGACAATGGCGCCGCGGCCATCCGCGATGAATCGGTGCGGTGTCATGCCTGCGCAATCCACGCTCGTCGCGCCGGCGCCGTCGCGGCCGACGATTGCGATCGTCTTGTCAAAAACGAGGTCTGTATTGCCGGCGGCGCCAAACACGCCGGGCAATAACACAACCGAGGCCCCCTCGTCGGCCGCGGCAATCGCGGCGCTGATCGTGCGCTTGGGTCCATTGGTTCCACGCGTCGTCGGACAAGTCGGCGTGGCGCCGGAGTGCGAGTCGTCGCCGTCAACGCAAACGTAAATCACCTGGCCGTTCGGATTGGTGCCGTAGCGCGCAAACTCGTCGATGTTCTCGAGCGTGTCCGAGTCATCATCGCCGCGACGCGGGGCGGCGACGGGCGCGCCGTAATAGCGCAACTCCCAATAGTCGGGCAGCCCGTCCGAATCCGCGTCGAAGAACTCGTCGCTGCCGATGTCGAGCAGCGTCGTGACGCGCACTTCGCCGTCCCGATCCGGCTGCGCGAAGACAAAGAAATCAAGCGTGCCGGCGTCCCTCGCCGGCGAGCCCGACTGCAAATGTCCATCCGGCGTCACAAGCGGATCTACGTCGAGGTTGGAGATCGCCCAGCTTCCTTGCGCATTGTCCGTAGCGAACGTCTGCGCCTCCCCGCCCTGGACAATCGAATACTCGACCGTAAATGACGTATCATCCTGGGCGAAGATGGCGTCGCCGCCGGACAACCCGCCGGTGTTTTCCCAGAACAGCGAATTGCGCACGAGCAGTTGCGACGTATCACTCAGCACGATCGCCGCCGGGCTAAGCGCTGTCGCGTTGGACATCGCCGTGCAATTCAGCATCTGAACGTCACAAGTCCCCTGACACCACATCACCGCCGGGCGAAATGGCCCGAGATTGCGGAGGAACGTGCTGTTCGAAATCGTCGCGTTTGTATCCAGCAGGCTGATTGTCCCAAAATCGCCGTCCTGGAACGCGCAGCCGGCCATGGTCAGTGTGGCCTGTTCAACTCGGACCGGTGTGTCACACGCGCGGAACGCGCAGCGCGCCAGCGCCAGCGACGCGCCGCCATTCGCGTAAATCGCGCTGGTGGATTCGTTGAAACTGGTCAGACCGGCGTCGTATTCAAATCGACAGTCAATGACCGACAGTGACGCTCCCGGCGCGTAGATCGCGCTGCCCTGCTCGGCATCGGCGTCGTTCCCTCGGCGAATCACAAGGCCGTCAAGCGTGACGTTGCTCAGTCCGGTCGCGGTGATCACATGCTTGCGGGCTTGAAACGCCGCCGCCGGACCATCGGACAGGTCATCGTTCGGGTCGCCGCTCAGATACGTCGGATTGGCCATCGGGTCGCGCTGCGACTTGTCGCACTCATACCCCGCGAATCCGCCGTAGATGGCAAGATTGCTGCGCAGCCGGAACGTTCCGGAGTTATCGAAGTTGGGATCCTCCGGAACGTAGACGCCCGCCGCGATCCAGATTTCGTTGATGCTGCTGTCCAGCTGCGCTATCGCCAGTGCATCGTTCAGATTCGGAATCGCGTTGAACCAGGTGCGGCCGGTCGCGCCGCCGATCGCCGCCGAATCGACGAGCAGCACGTCGTTCGGCGCGGGCACGTCAATCAGAAAGCCGAGGTAGCCCCCGGAGCCCAGTCCCTGTCGGCCGAAGCGAATCAGATACTCTTCATCGTGGTCGAGGAAGGCGTCGATTCGGCTTGCGGTCGCTTCGCACGCCACGTGATCGCCGCCGTCGAGGTCGCAATTCAACAGGAAGTAGCCTGTGCCGTTGCGCTGGTACAGGTGAATGGCTGTGTCGTAACTCGATCCACACGTCTCAATCCGATACAAACACGAAGCCGGCGGGAAGAACGTGTAGAACACATCGGCGCCGAACGGTCCGCAGTTGCTTCCGAAACCGCTGGCCGATGCCGCGCTCGTGTCAACGAATCCACCATATGGCAGATCGCCCACGATTGTCGGCGAAGCCGGCAAGTCGTTTGGTGGCGTCGCCGAAACGCAACTGATCGTCATCGTGCCGACGCCCTGCGCGCCGTTGTAGCCACCGACGCGAATCAGCACCGGCTCGAGCAGCGTCACCGGGAACGTGATCTCCGACTGAACTCCGCAAAAATCGTCAATGCAGGCGAGTAATTGACTGAAGTCGCACGAGTCGCCCGCATAGGCCGCCACTTTGGTGTCATACAGGCTGCCGCACAGATTGACAGTCGCCGTGCCGGTGCATAGTGGATAGTACAGATACCAGATGTCGCTGCCGACCTGGCTGTCGCCGAAGAAATCGCAGGCGACGTTGTTCGGGCCGTCGGTCGTCGCGCCGTTCGTGCAGAATGCGTAGGTTCCGCCAATTGTCAGCTGCGCATTCGCGCAATTGTCATTGCCGGGCGCGGATCCGCTCGGCGCAAACCCGACATGCAGTACGTAGGACCCGCTGCGATTGCTGAAGCCGCCAACGCGGATGCGATAGATCGAGCCGGCCAGCACGTTGGCCGTCAGACAACTGCTGAGCGACTCGCACGATGGAATCCCGTTGCAGTCGTCATTGCAGGCCACGGTATTCGACGTGTTTCCCGGACAACCCGTATGAACGGAAACAAGTGTGTCATAACCGGATCCGCACGTGTCCAGCGACAGTACGCCGTTGCATGGCGGCTGAAAACGATACCAGACATCCGGCGACGCGCCGGGGTTGACCCCCTCGCAACTCCCAACCCCATCAGGGGTCGCGCCGACGGTCGAGCCGGAATATGTTCCAGTGGAAATCAGAGGCGCGGCGGAGCACGCGTCGGCGCCGACTTGGCCATTCGCGCTCAGTGTCGCCAAACACGCGCAAACAACCGCCAGCGCGCAGGGCGCCTTGCGACGCGCGTCGACGCGACACGCTGATTGATGAGCAGTGATTCTCATAACCAAACTCCAACGCAATGCACACTGCGCGGTTCCGCCATCGACTACTCCGATCCCGCCCCCGCGACTCGATCCAGCACAATCGGGCGCCACCACTCTGACGGGCTCAACTCGAGAGCCGCTTCGAAAGACTCCCGGGCCGCTTGCTCGTCGCCGGCGCGCGCGGCGCGCTCGCCGATCACCAGCCACGCGACCAACCGCCCTTCATCGACATCCATTGACTTCAACAACTCGTCCTGGTCACGCTGCGTGGCGGCTTCGCGGGCCAGATATTCCGCCGCCTTCGCCTCCGCGGACGGCCCGGCTTCGCGCAAGCGCTGTGCCCATGACGCGGCGGACGCGTCGTGCCCGGCGCGATAGTCCGCGAGCATGGCGGCGAAACATGCGCGACGAATCGTCGGCATCGCGATGGTCACCCATTGATCGGCTTCCATTTGCGCGTCCGCCGACTCGCGCGCGGCCACCTTGTCCGCCCGCCGCGCGTCAAACCACTGCGTTATGGCGACAGACGCGGCGCTGGCGCCGATCGTCAGCACGCTCAGCGCGACCAGCACGGCCCCCATGTTGCGGCGCAGCGTCTTCCGCAGCACATACAGTTTGCTGTCGCGCTTCGCCTCGATCGCCTCGCCGCCAAGGTAGCGCCGCACATCATCCGCCAGCGTGCCCGCGCCCTGGTAGCGGCGTTGGGGATCGCGCGCCATCGCGCGGAGAATGATCGTCTGCACGTCGTCATCAATCGGGCAGCCGCCGCGACGTAAGCGCCGCGAGGTGACCCGTGTAACTCCGGCTTCGGTCCATCTCGATGTCGGCGGCGCCGGATCGCCCTCCGCGACGCGGCGCAGCGCTTCCCACATCCCGCCACTTAGGTCAAACGGTAGCGCCCCCGTCAGAATTTCGTACAGGATCACGCCGAGCGCATATACGTCGGTTCGCGTGTCGATGGCGTCTATTTCACCACGGGCCTGTTCCGGCGACATATATGCCAGCGTGCCCATCACCTCGTTCGTGAGCGTCAGGCGGTCGTTCTGATCCCCCAACGCCCGGGCCAGCCCGAAGTCCAGAATGCGCGGCTCCCCCTGCGCGTCAACGAGGATGTTCCCCGGCTTAAGGTCGCGGTGAATCACACCACGGCCGTGAGCGAATTGCACGGCGTCACATATCTTGCTGAACAGGCGCAGCGCGTCTTCGAGCGACAAGTCCGCCGACTGAACAGCCGCGCGCAGCGGCAGACCTTCGACGAAGTCCATCACAAAGAACAACTCGCCGTCGAGCGTCCAACCCGTGTGGAACACGGAGACGATGTGTGGATGGCGCAGTCCGCTGACGAGTTCAATCTCGCGCTCAAATCGACGCAGCGAATCCGGCTCTGAGGCGGGCCCCGCCCGGAGCGCCTTGATGGCGACGTCGCGACCGGTGCCGTCTTGTTTCGCCCGATACACTACGCCCTGCCCACCCTGCCCGAGCGGGCGCACATTTGAGTAACCCGGAAACGTCGGAATCGCGTCGCGGATTTCATAGGCCACGCCCGATGCCCGCGTGACCGAGATCGTCACCGGCTCCGCGCGATCATTTGCCATCTCGCGCGCGATCTCGATCAGCCGCTTCGGCGTGTTGGATGCCGGCGAGGTCATGGCTACGGGCACTCCTCGATCGGCCCCAGCGCTTCCTGCGCTTCCTCCGACATCGCCGCCAAGTCACGAAACGGAACCTGACACGCTTCCGCGGTTACGCGCCTGCCGCGATGCAATCGGACAAACGCCGCGTGCCCGTCAAGAAAGGCGAGATTGTGCGAACAAGAAACGTCGTGCCATGTGACTGATTCATAAGACAGAAGATTGAGCGTCGTGTGCCACACACCGTCTCCCCACATCCACAGGCGCGACGGATCAACGTCGACCTGCGACAACATCATGTCCGGCATGCGGCGGCGCAGCTGGAAGTACACCGCGTTGAGCGGATCGCCCGAAACCGGGCGCAGGTCGCCGCTGCCAATGACGAAATTGTTCGCCTGAAAGCTCGTGCCGTAGTACGTGAAGTTGTCCGGCCGAATACCGGGCGCGCCTTCATCCGACGGACATTCAAAAACCGTCGCAACGCGTTCGCCGACCTGACGGCCCGTCGGCGTATCAACGTATCCGCACAGTGAGGGAAGGCCGAGGTACATGTTGAGATCACGTCCGACCTGATAAGCCGGGCCGCCGGCGCCGAACTGCCCGCCGAATGTGTAATTGATGTTTGTGCCGCGCGGCAGGCGGCCGCTGGTTTCGTCGAAGTACAGTTTCGTCCCGATCATGACCTGCCGCAGGTTCGACCCACACTGCGTCCGCATGGCCGCGCCCCGCGCCCGCCGCAGCGACGGGAGCAGGATCGCGATCAGGAGCGCCATGATCGCGACGACGACC
>JAGQOO010000217.1 GCA_020427345.1 Phycisphaerales bacterium
CGAGCGCGGCGCGCTCGGTGCTCTATCGCCTGAATGACGGGGCCACGTATCAGGAAGGTTGTTTCCCGCCGTGCCGCTGCCTGATCGCGGATGGTGACATTCGCGGGACGTTTGTGCTGACGTACGTCGGCACATCCGGCACGACCAGCAACTACCGCGTCGCCGACGTCAACTGGTGGGTGACGTTCGGCGACCGCGACATTCACATCACCGGCGGCGGTGACTATCGCCGAATCTCGGGCGTCGCGGGTTTTCTGCACGAGTTTGAGCTCGAGCTGAATGTGGATGGTAATCCGCAGCGTTTCCGCGGCGGAGCGAATGACTTCGACAACAACTTCCCGACGATCGACGGGGTCACAATCAGCGTCAACGGGCTGGAGTGCTATGACATCGCGATTGGCATTGACGCGTCGCCGGTCCCGGTGAACGAAGTCCAGCGCTACTGCCTTGAGCGACCGAGCAACTATCAGGAAGGCTGCCTGCCGCCGTGCCTTTGCCCGATTCTGGCCTCGTCTCCGTTGACCGGGCGGTATGGGCTGGTTGAGCTGCGTAACTATGGCACGTGGATTGAGTATGCGGTGGTGGATATGGGGCTGCGCGTGCGCTCGTCGGACTTTGATCCACCGAGTTCGACGTTCCAGGGTGTCGGTCGCTACATCTGGGTGTCGGGTTTCGCGGGGGTCATTGAGCAAATGCAGCTTGCGTTGAGCATCGACGGCGGGCCGCCGACGGCGTTCGACAGCGGGTTCAACAACGACTTCGATAATGAGTTTCCCGGCCGCATCGATATTCGTGTCGCGCGGAACGGATTCTTCTGCTACGACATTGTGCTGGACATTCGCTCACCGCGTTGTCGCGTGATTTCGCCGCTGCCCGCGATGTCGGAAGAGGCGGGAGGCCGCGCGACGCCCGAAAAGGCGCCCATCGGGGGCTAGCTTCTCTCGAGGTTCCAAATGAACAACGCGGGGCCGGCGCTGATTGGCGCCGGCCCCGTGCATTTTCCCTCACTCGGTCGCGGTGGCGCGACAGGCGCTGGTGGCTAGCGGTGCGTCGGAGCGGCCTCGGCCTGATGTCCCTTGTAGAGGTCGAGTAACGCCTGTTCGACCGTGCGCGTCGGGCTCCAGCCCAACTCGCTTCGAAGCTTGTTGTTGTCGCCCCACAGCTTCTTGACCTGATTTTCCTCGCTCGTCGACAGTTCGCTGACTGTCAGCGGCTTGCCGCTCAGGCGGACGAGGTGGCGCACCATTTCGCCGACGCGCACCGTCTTGCCTGAGCAAATGTTGTAGATTTCGTTCGGCTTGCCGTCCTCGAGCAAACGCGTGTACGCCTCGACGACATCCTGCACGTGCAGCATGTCGCGTTCGCAGTCAAGGTCGGGCAGCTGCATGTTCGTGCCCTGCTCTGAGATATCCCACGTCGCGAGCATGCGGGCCACATTGCCGAGGAAAAAGGCGTCGGACTGGTTCGGCCCGGTGTAGTGGAAAGGTCGCGCGATCGTGATGTTCAGGTGGTAGTTGTTGAAGAACGTGCCCGCGATCTGCTCCGCCGCGGACTTCAACGCGCCAAACGTCGTCGTCGGGTTGGTCGCGTCCGTTTCCTTCAACTGTTGCCCGGAATTCGCGGTGTCGCCGTACACGTCGCACGCGCTGGCGAGCACGACGTGACAACGCGGAACAATTCGCCGCGCGGCGTCAAGCACATTCGCCCACGCTGACACAATCGACTGATACGCCGTCAGCGGCTCATCCGCGGCGGCGTAGGGTCGCGATTGACCGGCGAGGTGGATGATGCCGTCAGGCTTGGCGCTGGCGACGACGCGGGCCACATTGATGGCGTCGCTGACGTCACAGACCAGGGCCTTTCCGTGGCGGCGCTCGAAGGCGAGCTTGCGCGCCCGGTTTCGGACTCCGCCGATTACGTCATACCCGCGCTGCTCCAGGTGTTGGGTGAGGCGCCACCCGGTGAACCCCTCCGCGCCTGTGATGAGCAAAGTCTTCACTGCCGTTCTCCGTCGGAACTCCCGCATCGAGGCGGCGCACGGGCCGCGAGCGGTTCCACCGCGATGCTGGGGTATCGGCGACGGATTTGCGGAACTCGCGTAACAAATCGAGAACTGGGTCCAGTTGCGGGCGTTATCGGCCGAGTAGGGCGATTGGCGCCTGGAAGAGGCGCTGGTTGGTCATCCGCCTTGCGGTTTCCCGCTTGCATCCTGCGCAAGGTCGGGCTGGCGCGGCGTATGTGGCTCCGGCGGATGCGATGAGCCCGGGCGCTGGAGCTCGATCGTCAGGCTTCCCACCGGTCCCTCGGGGGTTGGCTCGTCCTGATAGAACGCCTGTCGAACGACGCCCCCGAGCGCCGCGACCCGCTTCAGCGCGTCGATCGGATCGATGCCGGGCATCGGAATACGCTGTGTGATCAGGCCGCCTTCTCGCTCGACCAGCAACTCGATCCATCTACCGGGTGGGTGATCGACGACCGCGGTCATCTCGGCGATCGGGCTTTCGGTGAAGCGCTTTCCGGAAACGCCGACAATCGCGTCGCCCACGCGGAGCCGGCCCTCGCAAGGCAACCCCGCAGCAACTTTGGTTACATCGAGTCGCAGGCGTTCGGTGTTTTCGTTTACGTCGATGCCGAGGCGTGGTCGACCGGCGCCCGGCGCCGGCCACCAGACTCCCTCGATCGCGTCAGGCGCCGTGGTTTGCAAATGGCGCAACCAGCGATGGGCCAGGTCGCTGATGCCGCCGGCGTTGGCGTAGATCGTCGTCTCTCCGCGCGAGGAGAGTTTGTGCTCCGCGCGGTCGAAGGCGTCGGACAAAGTCGTGGCGCAGCGCTGCGCGGCGAGGACTTCGCGAAGCCACGCGCGGTCCGTCGCCACAATCAGCAGGTCGTCGGTCGCGGTCCAGCAAAGTGTGACTTTTCGCAAAGCGGACGCGTTCAGCAGATCCGCAACGCCCGACAGCTCGAACGACGTGACCTCGGCGCCTTCAATGCGCTCGGTTGTCGGAGCTACGAGTGGCGGTGTGCCGCGCCGCAGCGCCGCAATGTTGAACAGCGGCACGGCGGTATTGGCAAACGTGTCTAGGGCGTCCGTAAGCGGGCGCGGGTTCGCTCGCAGCAGCACGGCGACGGCCGGCGGCGGGGGGGCGTCGCCTTCCGGCGCGCCCGGCCCGATCGCGACGCACGTATCGCCGCGGAGGGCGCCGAGTATCTCCGCGCCGTCGAGGTTCAGTTGCGCTGCGATCTGCCGAACAGGCGTCCTTTCCGGTAACGCTTCGTATGCTGACTTGAGCGCGGCGTAGTCAATCGAGCGGCTCCACGCCACGAGCGACGCGCGCGGCAGACGCCCGAGCAGTTCCACGGATCGGCCGCGCTCAGGCGGGGCGTCGACCTTGGATTGGTCGCCAACCAGCGTGAAACGCATGACGCCGCGCTGTTCACGCATGGTGACCATCATCGCGGACGCGTCACGAAACGGCGCCAGCGCCGTGAACGGCGCCGCGGTGCTGATCGCGTTCAGGCGCGCAAACAGGATCGCATGCGCCTCGGACTCATCGGCGCGCTGCGCGAGCTTTCGGAACACATCATCGCCCATGAGCGACTCGCGCGGGTCGGACTTCAGCGCGAATGTCGCCACGCGGCGCAGCATCGCGTCGGTCGCGATGTCGCCAAAGGCCATCGCACGATTGCCGATCGACACGACGCCGAGATTGCCACCCAGCGCCCAGATGACCGGCCCCTTGGGGTCCGCCGGGTTGAGCGATTGCGAGTCTTTCCGGCCGAGGCGGCGGAGAAAGTCGTCGGCTTCCACTCCGGAAGGGCGGCACAATACGACGGGATCGACGGCGCGATCGGGGCTGCCCGCGACAAATGCCACGCGCTCGCCGAACAGCGCCCGGACGGCGCGTGCCGGCTCCATCCCCACTGTCGCGCGAATCCGACGGCGCCATTCCTCGACGTCGTCCGGCGTCGCCGGTTGGCCCACCAGATTGGCGAGGCCGCTCCAGATATGCGGCTCGGTCAGTTGAATGATCAGTTCTTCGGCGAGGCGGGCTTCGACGTACAGCCCCACGTCGGCGGGGACGAGCTTGGCGAAGGAAGACTTGTCGACATCATTCTGGGCGCCGGCTTGCGGCGCGATGGAAAGCGCCAGTGTCGCAAGCAAAGAAACCGCGTTGAGGCGTCGATGCGCGTTCACGGGTCTCAGGCCTTTCAGTGGGACGGCGCCGTTAGAGAGAGAAGGCGCCATCCGATTCAGCCGCCGGCGTTTCGATGGAAGAATCGGCCGGGGCGAGGGCCTCTAGCAGATGGGTCACCGGGCTGACTGACAGAAACCGGTCGACTTCGTTAACCACTTCGGGCGTGACCGCCGACGCGGCCAATTGTCGCACATCCCCCCAGAACGCGAGGCCGCGCCCATCCGCTACTCCGCGGCCCGCGCCAACGATGTAGTGAATCGCGTTGGTCAGCTCCACTTCGCCGGCGGCGCTGACCGATGGAGCCGGTTTGGCCGATCTGAAGCCGCCCGACCACAGCACCGCGAACGCCGCGACGGCGGCCGCCTGCGCGAGGCCCATCGCCACCCAGCGCGATTTCCAACGAGCGCGTTCCAGCTTCAACGTGCGCGGCGCGCCGGCTTGCGCCATGACGCGATCCGTGAAGTCGAATGACGGCGTCGGTGGCGTGTCATCGGCGATGACGTGTTGGCACGCTTCGAGCATGGCCAGCATGTTCTGACAGCGGGCGCACGACAGGCGGTGCGCGTCAAACTCCAGCTTCAGCGAGCCGGAGAGTTCGCCATCGAGCCAGGCGTCCATGAGTTGTTCGATTTCGACGCAGTTCATCGCCGTTCTCACGCGGAAGCGGATCGCAGGATATGCGGAGCTGCGCTCCAGTCGCGCTCGACTTCCGCCCCCAGCAATTCCCGCAAACGGGCTCGCGCCCGATGTAAATGGCTTTTGACTGTGACCGCCGGTATGCCGAGCATCAGCCCGATATCCTGGCAGCTCTTGCCCTCGCGATAGAACATGAGCACGGTCGTCTGTTGCGCGGGCGTCAGTTCGCTCACCGCTTCCCAGACGCGCTCCTTGAGGCGCTCGGCCTCTTCGCTGCTCGCCAGACGCGCCGGCGCCGCGCTCTCGTCGGTGCTGAAGCCGGAGAAGTCGGTCTCGCCGGAAAGGGCTTTCTTTTTTCGAAGATGGTTCAGACATAGCCTGTACGCGATCGTAAATAACCACGTGCTGAAGGCGTACTTTTCGCTGTAACTGTCGAGCGACTCATACGCCTTGACGAACGCCGCCTGGCAAATGTCCTCGGCTTCGTGGTGGTTCCGCACCATCCGCCAGATGAACCCGAACAACCGGTCTTTGTAGGCGTCGACGAGGTCCCGATACGCGTCCGCGTTTCCACGGCGCGCACTTGCGATGGTCCGTTTTTCGACGTCTCTTGACATTCGGTCGTCCGGGGCGCCGGGCGTTTTCCGCACGTTTTCCACCCTTGAATACCCGCAAAGCGGGCG
>JAGQOO010000218.1 GCA_020427345.1 Phycisphaerales bacterium
GTTGGGTCGTGCGCATCCGCCGCTAAGTCGGAATCGCGAATGCTCTCACAGCCCCCCGCATCGCGCGCCGGCGACGACGCGATTCGCGACGCCATCCGCAGGGTGTGGGGGTTTTCGTCGCTCCGCCCGCTGCAGGCCGAGGCGATCCGCGCCGGCATCGAAGGGCGCGACGCGCTGGTCGTCCTCCCCACCGGCGGCGGCAAATCGCTGTGCTACCAGGTTCCGCCGCTGATCACGGAACGCACCGATGTCGTAATATCTCCGCTGATCGCGTTGATGAAGGACCAGGTCGACGCGCTGCGCGCCAACGGCTATCCCGCGGTCGCGCTGCATAGCGGCATGAGCGACGGCGAGCGCGTAGCCGCCGAAAAGGAGATCGCGGCGGGTCGAACGCGGCTGGTGTTCGTCGCGCCGGAGCGCGTGCTGAGCGGCCGTTTTCTGCGGCTGATCAACCCGCTGGGCGTGCGCGCGTTCGCAATCGACGAAGCCCACTGTATCAGCCATTGGGGCCATGATTTTCGCCCGGAATACCGCTGGCTGGCGCGACTGCGCTCGACGTTTCCCGATGCCAGCCTGCACGCCTACACGGCCACGGCCACGCCGCAGGTGCGCCAGGACATCGTTGACCAACTGCAACTGCGCGAGCCGCACGTGCTGGTCGGCTCGTTTGATCGCCCGAACCTGACCTATCGCGTTCGCGCGAAACTCGAGGCTCGCCCGCAGATCATCGACGCATTGCGCCGACACGCCGGCCAGGCCGCGATTGTGTACTGCATCAGCCGGCGGGAGACCGAGTCGCTGGCGGACGCGCTGCGCGAGGCGAAGTTCAAAGCGGCCTGCTATCACGCCGGACTGAATCCCGACCAGCGCAGGCGCACGCAGGAGGATTTTGCGAACGAGCGGATTGATGTCGTCTGCGCAACAGTCGCATTCGGAATGGGCGTCGACCGCAGCGACGTGCGCTGCGTGATTCACGCCGCAATGCCGAAGTCGATCGAGCACTATCAGCAGGAAGCCGGCCGCGCCGGGCGCGACGGGCTGGAAGCCGAGTGCTTGCTGCTGTTCTCGCCGGCGGACGCGCTGCGGTGGGAATCGCTGCTGGCCCGCTCGCTGGAGGAACAGGAAGACGGGGCGCCGGAGTGGCTCGACGCCCAACACAAGCTGCTGCGCGAGATGCGCGGCTACGCCAACGCGGTACGCTGCCGGCATCGAATGCTGGTCGAGCATTTCGGGCAGCGGTTTGATTCTGAGTCCTGCGGCGCGTGCGACGTTTGCCTCGGTGAAGTCGAAGAACTCAGCGATGCGAACACCGTCGCGCAGAAGGTGCTGTCGTGCGTGGCCCGCACGCGCGAGTCGTTCGGAATCGGCCATGTCGTCGACGTATTGCGCGGCGCGCGGAATGATCGCGTGCAGGCCCTCCGGCATCACGAACTGAGCACGTACGGCCTGCTGAAGCACTTCGAAAAAAAGTCGCTCACCGACATCGTGTACCAACTCGTCGAGCAGGACCTGCTGACTCGTGACGGCGATGAGCTGCCTGTGCTGCGGCTGAATCCGGCGTCATGGGAAGTCATGCGCGGCGAGCGCGACGTGCGCCTGCGCAAGCCGGTCGGCGGCGTGGCGAAACGCAGCAAGGGCGACGCGGCGTCGTGGGAAGGCGTCAGCGAGGGGCTGTTCGAAGCGCTGCGCGGACTGCGCCGGCAAATCGCGGATGAAGCCGGCGTGCCGCCATACGTGATTTTCTCCGACGCGACACTCCGCGACATGGCGCGGCAGAAGCCGAAGAGCCCCGGCGCGTTCCTGAACGTGTACGGCGTGGGCGAGACAAAGCGACGGAAATTCGGAGCCGCGTTTATCGAGGCGATCAAGGCGTTTGAGGATCGCGGCGCCCGCATCGTGCCGGAGTGATGGGGCAGGCGCCTTGCCTGCCCTTAGCTCGTCGCCACGCCCAGCATCGCCTCGAGCTCGTCCGTCATTTCCTTCGTCGCGCGGCATTTCGGATACGCGCTGCACCCCAGGAATTTCCCGCGCCGGCTCTCGCGAATCAGCATCGGCTGACCGCACTCCTCACACGGAAGGTCCGTCGGAATCGGCTTGGCCTTCTCGGGTCCGGGCATCATCTCCTCTGCGTCCTTCTTCGCCTGGCCGCGCAGGTTCGAAACGAATTTGCACTTCGGAAAGTTCGTGCATGAGAAGAACGGACCGAACCGCCCGCGGCGCAGCTCCATCGTGGACTTGCATTCGGGGCATTTCAACTCGCCTTCCTCGGGCATCGTTTCCACGACCGGCCGACCGGTCCGCGTCCACGCAAAGCCCTTCGGCGGCTCGCCGAGTTTTGAAACGTCGACCTTCGTCGCAGGTGCGCGTTTGCTCTTCGACGGCTTTTCTTCAAGCGGCGGAACCTCGACGCCCTCCGCCTTCTGCTTGGCCTTGATCTCTTCGAGCTTGTCCTCAGGGTGCGTCGTGCGGCAGCGCGGATAGCCCGAACACGCCACAAAACGCCCGGTGCGCCCGACGCGAATCACCATCGCGCGACCACATTTTTCGCACGCGACGCCCGCAACTTCCGGCGGCGGCGCGGGTTTGCGGCGGACCGCCACGCCCTCGGGGATTTTCCCCGTGTTCTTGCATTTCGGATGACGATCGCAGCCGAGAAACGCCGACAGGCGCTTCCACTTCACGACCATCGTGCCTTCGCCGCAGGCTTCGCACGGCCGCTGCAATTCCTCTTCGTCCATCATTTGCAACGGCACGCCGTTCTCGTCGCACGGAATCGTGTTGCGGCATTCCGGATATCCGCTGCATCCGAGGAACGAGCCCGTGCGCGACTGTCGCACCACCATCGCCTTGCCGCAGAGCTCGCACGTTGAAGCGGCCTTGTCCGGGGTCAGCGGGCTGCCATCCCGCGCGACCGGCATCGTCGCCTTGCAGTCCGGGTAGCGCGAACACGACAGGAAACGCCCGGTTTTGCTCCAGCGATACACCATCGGCGCGTCGCATTCCGGGCACGTATAGTCGCTCGGCTGGCTGCGGACTTTTTCCATCTCCGCGCCGGCGGACTTCAGCAGATCCGAAAACGGCTCATAAAACTCGTTCAGCACCTGCACCCAATCAAGATGCGATTCCTCGATCTTGTCGAGCTCATCCTCCATGTGCGAGGTGAACTTGATGTCCATGATCTTCGGGAAGTGGGCGACGAGTTTGTCGGTCACGAGCTCGCCCAGCGACGTCGGGAAGAACTTGCGATCTTCCTGCTCCACATAGCCGCGATCGACGATCGTCTCGATGATCGACGCGTACGTGCTCGGGCGGCCGATACCCTCCGACTCCAGCGTTTTCACGAGCGATGCTTCGGTGTATCGCGGCGGAGGCGATGTCCAGTGCTGCTTCGGAGCCAGATCAATGACACCCACCGGCTGCTCGACCCTGAGTTCCGGCAGAATCAGGTCTTCGCTCGAAACGCCCGCGACCTTCATGAAGCCGTCGAAGACCAGCTTGCGGCCGGAGCCGTTCAGCTTTGCCTCGCCGAGCTTCGTATCGCACGCGACGCTGACCGATGTCGAATCCCATTCGGCCGGCTTCATCTGGCAAGAGACAAAACGCCGCCAGATCAGGTCATAGAGCTTGAACTGGTCCGCGTTCAGGTGTTTCTTCAGCGATTCGGGCGTGCGGGTCGGGTCGGTCGGACGAATCGCTTCGTGCGCCTCCTGCGCCCGCTCCTGACGCTTGCCGAAGAAGTTCGGCTTCTCCGGCTTGTAATTCGCCCCGTACTGACGATCGATGAAGTCACGCACCGCCGTTAGCGATTCTCCCGACAGATTCGTCGAGTCGGTTCGCATGTACGTGATCAGACCGACCGAGCCTTCGGAGCCGATGTCGATGCCTTCGTACAACGCCTGCGCAACGCGCATCGTTCTCGAAGCGGCAAATCGCAGCTGCGTGCTCGACTGCTGTTGCAAAGTCGCCGTTGTGAACGGCCCCGGCGGACGCGTTTGCGTTCGCTTCGTCGTCAGATCGGAGACGCGCAGTTTGGCGGCGCTTGCCCCGCCGAAGCCGCCAACCAGGTCGACGAGCTCCAGGTTCAGGTGCGGATAGTCTTTCCACGGCTGCTTGCGGACCTCATCCGTCACGAAACCCAACGCCTCGGCCGCCGCCTTCGCCGCTTCGACGTCCTTCGCGTCAAACGGCTTGCCGCCGATCTCGACGAGCTCGGCCTTGAATCCGGCGTGATCGCTCAACCAGCGCTGAATGTCCTTCTGCGTCGTGTCGGGCGAAACAAACTTCCGCCACTGCTTTGTCAGGTCTGTCGACTTCGCCGGATCGGCCGCGAGGTACGCGACGATCTTCCAGCTTTCCTCGGGAACGAATTCGCGGATTTCGCGTTCGCGCTCGACGATCAGCCGAACAGCGACCGACTGCACGCGCCCGGCCGAAAGCCCCTTGGCGATCTTGCTCCACAACAACGGGCTGAGTTCGTATCCAACAATGCGATCAAGAATGCGGCGCGCCTGCTGGGCGTTGACGCGGTCGAGGTCGAGCGTATGCGGATGCTCAAACGCGTCCCTTATCGCGGACTTCGTAATCTCGTTAAAGATGACGCGGCGGATCTTCTCACCCGGCAGGTTCAGGGCCTCAACCAAATGCCACGCGATTGCCTCTCCCTCGCGGTCGCGGTCAGTGGCGAGCACGACTTCCGGCGCCTTCTCCGCGAGTTTCTTCAACTCGGTGACGACTTTCGACCGGCCGCGCGAAATCTCATACGTCGGGCGGAAGTTGTCGCCGAGGTCGATGCCAAAATCGTGCGGCGGCAAATCGCGCACGTGGCCCATCGACGCCTTCACGACGAATTTTCCGCCGAGATATTTGTTGATCGTCTTCGCCTTTGCGGGCGACTCGACAATCACCAGCGTCTTACCGTTGTCCTTTGTGGACGCCATCGTGTTCCTTCTCTAACCATTTGCTGAACAGGCGGTTACGGACGAAATCGGCCACCCGTCAGCACGGCGCCTCGACCCGCTGGACCTCCCGACCGACCCGTTCGCCTCGCCAAGATGGATAGGCGGCGCGGTTGGGGGTGTCAAGTTGGGCCCGGAATCGCCTCTGCCCGTCACGACCCCGATCGGCGGCCCCGGAAGCGGTTCCGAAGCCCTATCCTCGCCTGAACTACGCCATCGAATCGGCAGGTCCGGCGAGTTGAGCAAAAGTCGCCAAATTGTCTGCCGGCCGATGACAGCTTATTGTTGTATGTAGTGCTCTGAAGCGGACGTGGCGGAATTGGCAGACGCGCAGGATTTAGGTTCCTGTGCCGAAAGGCGTGCGGGTTCGACTCCCGCCGTCCGCATGCGGGTCGCACCCGCGAACTTCTGAAACAGTAAAACCGGCGAAAACCCCTCGATGCCCCCGATTCCACCCCGAAAAAGCCGTTCCGGCGACCGACGCGGATCTGGTCGGCCGGGTCAGCCGCGAAAGTCCGCCAGCCCACCAGGAAAGGCAGGCCCGAAGCGCCGTGACGCC
>JAGQOO010000219.1 GCA_020427345.1 Phycisphaerales bacterium
GTCAACGCGGCGCTCTTGCCCTGCTCCAGGGCGGCGGCGAGGTCGTTCAGGGCGGTTTCGGTGATGTCGCGGGCTTGCTTGGCGTTCATGCTGCGGCTCCTTTTTCGGTTTGTGCGCGGAAGGGACCGTTCCCTTCACCCCGGGCTGAGGGACGGCCCGCACGCGCCGAAAAGGAGCCGGTGAACGCCAAGCGCCGCGACCGAGTTCAAAACGACCGCTCCACGCGCCGCCAACGAGCAGCGCCGCCGCAAGTCATTGACGCGCACACGACATTCGTGCGCAGATCGTGATTGAATTCAAAAGCCGGAAAGCATCGCGCTCACGCGCAAGTCGGAAGTGATCAGTTCAGCAACGCCATCTGTAGACAGGCGAAGCCGCGCTGTCCCGCGCTGAGACAGGCTTAGCCCCTAATTATTACCACATCTTTACCATTCGTGAGTCATACTATGAGTATGCTCCGGATCATTCAGAACAGCAGCGCCGGCGGCGCGAAGAGTTATTACTCGACAGCCGATTACTACACGCAGGAGCTGCCCGGCGTCTGGCGCGGCAAGGCGGCCGCGATGCTGGGACTCTCGGGCACAGTCAACCAGCGCGAATGGGACGCGCTGTGCGACAACCGCCATCCCGAGACCGGCAACACACTGACCGCGCGGCAGAAAGCCAATCGCCGCATCGGCTACGACTTCAATTTCCATGTGCCAAAGAGCGTGAGCCTGCTCCACGCGCTGAATGGCGATGAACGCATCATCGCCGCCTTCCGAGAAGCTGTGAACGAGACGATGAACGACATCGAGGCCGAGGCCAAGACGCGCGTCCGCGCAAGTGGCCGCAACGAGGATCGCGTCAGCGGCAACCTGGTCTGGGGCGAATTCGTTCACCTGACGGCAAGGCCCGTCAGCGGCATTCCTGACCCGCACCTTCATGCCCACTGCTTCGTGTTCAATACGACGTGGGACGACGCCGAGCATCGTTGGAAAGCGGCCCAGTTCGCCGACCTGAAGCGCGATGCGCCGTTCTTCGAGGCGAAGTTCCATGCCCGATTGGCCGGGAAGATGGTCGATCTCGGCTACGGCGTGGAGCGCACCCGTCACGGCTGGGAAGTCGCGGGCGTGCCGACCTCGGCCCTGAAGCGTTTCTCGCGCCGCACGGCCTTGATCGAAGCCAAAGCCCGCGCGCAAGGCATCACCGACCCGGCCCGCAAAGACGAACTCGGCGCCAAGACCCGCGAGAAGAAGGCGACCGATCTGACCATGCCGGAACTGCAAGCCGAGTGGCGCAACCGGCTGGAGGGCCCTGAACGCAGTGCCATCGCGTCCATCAAGACCAAACCAGCCGCGCGTGACCGCAAGGCGGAGGCAGTCGCCGCCACGAGGGCGGTTGAGCGCGCCTTGTCGCACTGCTTTGAGCGCAGCAGCGTCCTGCCCGAACGCACGGCCCAGACCGAAGCGCTCAAGCGCGCCTACGGCGCCGCCTCGGTGGAACAGACGCTGTCAGCGTTCTCGAAGGCGAAGCTGCTGGCTTCCGAGCGCGATGGACGCGCGTTTGTCACCACGCCGGCGGTGCTCGACGAAGAACGGCGAATGCTTGACTTCGCGCGCAACGGCCGGGGAACCTGTGCGCCATTCGCACTGGGGGAACATCGTTTCGAGCGTGACTGGCTCAGCGACGGTCAGCGCCGCGCTGCCCAGCACGTGCTGTCATCCCATGACCGCGTGATCCTGATTCGCGGCGCAGCGGGCGTCGGCAAGACTGCGATGATGTCCGAAGCCGTCGAGGGCATCGAGGCCGGCGGCCGGCGCGTCTTCGCCTTCGCCCCATCGGCCGAAGCCAGCCGCGGCGTCCTGCGCGGCGAGGGATTCCAGAACGCCGACACGCTGGCGCGGTTGCTCAAGGATACGGCGCTTCAGGACGACGCTCGGGTCCAGGTGATCTGGGTCGATGAAGCCGGGCAAGTCGGGTCGCGCGACATGGCCCGGCTGTTCGAGCTGGTCGATCGCATCGACGCGCGGCTGATCCTCTCCGGCGACCGCCGCCAGCACGGTTCGGTTGACCGTGGCGCGGCCTTGAAGCTCCTCGAAGAGGAAGCGGGTCTGAAGCCCGCCGAGCTCACGGACATTCGCCGTCAGCACGGCAGCTACAAGCGCGCCGTCAAGGCGTTGAGCGAGGGCAACATCAAGGAGGGCTTCGGCGAACTCGACGCATTGGGCTGGATCCGCGAGGTCTCATCCGACCAGCGTTACAAGCGCCTGGCGAGCGATTACGTCGAGGCCGTCCGCGCCGGGAAGACGGCGCTGGTCGTGTCGCCAACGCATCTCGAAGGCGATTGGATCACCAGCGAGATACGCTCATCGCTGAAAGCTGACAAGCTGCTCGGAAGCGATGAGCGCATCTTCACCGTCCTTGAGAACGCCAACCTGACCGAGTCGGAACGCGCCGATCCGGTCAACTACTTCCCGGGCGATGTTCTGATCTTCCATGAGAACGCCGGGCCATACCGGCGCGGCGAGCGTGTCGTCGTCGGGGAGGAGGCGGTTCCGTACGCGGCGGCGCGGTCGTTCACGGCTTATCACCCGCGCGCAATGGCGGTCGCGCCGGGCGAGGTGATTCGCGTTACGCGCAACGGCAAGTCCGCCGATGACCACCGTCTGAACAATGGCGGGATTTTCACCGTGCAAGGCTTCAACCGCGCCGGCGACATCGTGCTCGCCAACGGCTGGACACTATCGAAGGACTTCGGACATATCGATTACGGCTATGTCTCGACCAGTTACGCCTCACAGGGCAAGACGGTCGATCGCGTCTTCATCGGCCAATCGGCGATCAGCCGTCCGGCGTCATCCGCGCAACAGTTCTATGTGTCGGTGTCGCGAGCACGTGAACAGGCTGTGATCTATACCGATGACAAGTCCGAGTTGCTCGAAGCGGTCAGCGGCGCCGATGAGCGGCCGACCGCGACCGAGTTCGAGCGCGACCGGCTGCGCCGCGCGGCGGTGCTGAACCCGAATCGGCCGTTGCCGGTGGCGGCGATGGACGCTGCCCGAAATCGTGGACAGGAGCGCACACGCGGATGAACGACAAGATACTCGACAAGTACGCGGGCCGCGTCGCAGCCGCCGGTGATGCGCCGGAAGGCGAAGACGCCGAGGACTACGGCGCCTTCGGCTTCCTGCGCGGCGTCCGCGACCGCGCCCCGATGCTCGAGCTCCGCAAGCGCGACGGGAATATCCTCGCGCTGGGCTACAACTGGATCGAACGGCTGGAGTTCAATCCCTCCGACGGCATTCTCATCCACGCCGGCGGCAAGGCGTTCGCCATCCGCGGCCGCAACCTCAACGCCGAGACCCGTCCGAACCTGCGCCTGTTCCAAGGCCTCACCCGCCACCGCGTACCCTGGCTCCGCGAGACCGACCAGGCCGAATGGGCGGACCCGGGCGAGAACCGGCCGATCATCGAGCGGATTGAGTGGTGACGAGCGGCCCGGCGGGCAAGCCCGCCGTTCCTCGGTTCTGTCAAACGACGAGTTTTTGGCCGAGCGAGGACACGTACCTGATCATTTCCGACGGGAGCGGGGGCTTACGACAGAGAGCTTCGACACTCTCGAAACGCTCTCGAACTGGGCCGGATACACTGTTTGGAAGAACGGGCGCCTTATATGTAAGACGCACGACGCGCCTTGGATCTGCTGAGTCGTTGCGTAGCCCCAGCGCCGCCTCAAGATATGCAAGATCCTCCTCGAAATCGGCGTATGCTGTTTGGTAGACCTGCAACTTGCACCTAACTGCCAACAGGAAGATGGCCACATCGCCGCTAAAGTTCTCGAGTCGCTGCGCTATCTCCCCGGCCGGCGTGATATTCACCCCGGACAATCTAGCGCGGATTTGCGAGTAGTGCTCCTCGACGATTTCCCAAGATCGTTGCGTCTGCCCGCACGCGAGGTGAATCTCGCTCAGGGTAAAGGCGGTCGATCGACGACTCGGCGCGGAATCGCCAATCTGGCCCGAAAACTCGGCAACATCACGCGCGTGGGCGATGCTATGGTCTTGCCAGGCCAGTCGATGGGCTTCGATCCGCATGAAGTAAGGGCCGCACCAGGCGAAGGCCCGCGGCGTCAGTGTGAACGAGCGCAGTGAACCACTTTCTGCCAGGTCTGCCAAAAGGTCGTGGGCCCCACCTTCG
Organism: Phycisphaerales bacterium; assembly: GCA_020427345.1. Lineage (GTDB taxonomy): Bacteria > Planctomycetota > Phycisphaerae > UBA1845 > Fen-1342 > DSPM01. Next base: position 4,180 of record JAGQOO010000219.1, read on the forward strand.
TTCAAAATGGCGCCGAGTTGCCCTAACGCGGCACGGCGCGCAAGTCGGTCGCGTGCGGATGGCTTGCTCGGCAGGTTCGCCAGGATCGGGGCAATTCGGGACTTGAGCACATCCAGGAGTCGATTGGGAAGTGTATGGCGATGGGCCAGAAAGAGCACAGCGGGAATCAGCTGAATGGCGTCGGAAGGGCGACTCGCGTAGGCCGATTCTAGGGCGGTGAGTGCCGTATCAAGGGCAGATGCAACGCGATCAGTGCGCGCATACTGAAACGCCACCTGGAGCAGCGCGTCAGGATCGGCTGTCCCTTCGTGGAGTCTGCCGCCGCAGGCCTCGATCAAACGGTCGGGATTGAGCTGGATCTCTCGGACCATGCGTTTCCAGCCGACAAGAGCGCGAGAAGCCTTTGCCGGGCCCGTCTTGCGCCAGCGGGAGAGTTGACCCTCTCCAATCCCGAATCGGAGCGCCATTGCCTTGGCCGAGACGTGCATAGCGTGTCGAACAAGAAACTGATTCACTAAGATGGCTTCTTCTCTGGAAGCCATGACGTCGATTCGCGCGCCAGCGCCGACCGCCTCGCCAGGAACGTCCCTCGGGACGCTGGGTCCGTCGTGATGCTCGGGGTCGGCGACCTGCTGCACGCGGTATTCGGCCGGAAACTGGTTACGCAGTCGCCAGATGAGCCCGGCGCGATCGCGTCGGATTTCAAGAACAAGGCGCTTCCAAGCGTCGTTGCCTCGACAGTGCTTAACCGGTCCAAGCCGCCGCAGCCTTCCAAATTGCGTTTCATCAATGTCGAACGCTCGCGCGACAGTCTTGGCAAAGATGCGGTATTTACGTAAGTCCTTCAGCAGATCGTGCACTAACCGCAAGTCAGTATCACGTGTATCCAAGCGGTCCGCTCCTGTATTCCATCACGACGGCCCGTCGAAAGCGCAATTCGCCGATTTTCTTGGGCGCACTTGCGTATTACTTATAGCGTGAACCAACAGGGTCACCCCACCCGTATCAGGGAGCATATCGTGAACCGGATGCAGAATATTGATGGGGGCGTGCCAGTTGGCTGTGGCGCCCTAGATAACGAGACGTGGGAGGAGCTTTGCGCCTACGCGGCGTGGCGACTTCGGGGGCTGGGGATCGGGGACTGGGGCGTTGCGGAAGACCTCGTTCAAGATCTGGCGGTACGGTTGCTGACCCCGGGGGACTTTCGGAAGTATGACCGCGATCGACCATTGCGACCGTTCTTGTTCGGTGTCTTACGCCAGGACATTCGCGCTCGCGCGCGAATAGAGCAGGCGTATCGCCGCACCATTCGGGTGTATGTCGAGACT
>JAGQOO010000021.1 GCA_020427345.1 Phycisphaerales bacterium
TGCTTCACCTGCACAAAGGACTTCAATGCCGCCGTGCGGGTCGCACGCGGGCTTGCGCAGCGCGGATTCGCGGTGATGCGGTTCGACTTCGCGGGCCTGGGCCATAGCGAAGGCGACTTCGCGGATTCCAACTTCTCAACCAACGTCGAAGACCTCACGCGGGCCGCCGATTGGCTGCGCGACAACCTGGCCGCGCCGGCGCTGCTCATCGGTCACAGCATGGGTGGAGCGGCGGCGATTGCCGCGGCCGAGCATGTCCCGGAGGCGATCGGCGTTGTCACGATCAACTCGCCGGCCGATCCGGGGCACTTGGGGGCGGTGCTTTCCGCCGCCCGTGATCAGGCGATGGCCGCGGGCGAGGCGACGGTGAATATCGGCGGCCGGCCCTATCGGCTGCGCAAGCAGTTCTTCGACGACATCGCCGATCAGCCGCAGTCGCGCCGTATCGCGAACTTGCGGAAAGCGCTGCTGATTCTGCACAGTGTGGCGGACGAGACGGTCTCGATCGACAACGCCGCGAAGATCTTCCAACAGGCCAAACACCCGAAGAGTTTTGTGTCGCTTGATCGCGCCGATCACATCCTGTCCAACGTCGAGGACGCCGAGTATGTCGCCGAAGTAATCGCGGCGTGGGCGAGCCGCTATTTGCCGGCTGAAGCGGAAACGCAGACAGCCGTGCCGCACACGGTCATTGTCCGCGAATCCGGCTTTGGCAAGTTTATGAACGATATTGTCGCCGGCGAGCATCGGCTGACGACGGATGAGCCACGGGCTGCGGGAGGCGACGACACCGGGCCGACGCCGTACGATCTGTTGCTTGCGGCGCTCGGTTCGTGCACATCTATGACGTTGCGGATGTACGCGGATCGAAAAGACGCGCCGCTCGACCGCGTCACGGTTCGTATGAAGCACAGGAAAGTTCACGCGGCGGACTGTGCGGACTGCGAATCGAAGGACGGCGCGGTGGATTGGATCGAGCGCGACATCACGCTCGATGGGGCCGACCTGACGGCGGAGCAGCGCAAGCGACTCATTGAAATCGCGGAACGCTGCCCGGTGCATCGGACGCTGCAATCGGAAGTCGTGATCAAAACGCGGGAAGCCGCTCGATCGGAGAAGGACGCATGAAACTGGGCGTAATGGGCGCCGGGCTCGGCGCGATGGGATGGGAAAAGGCCCTCGACTATTGCAAGCACATCGGCCTTGACGCAATCGAACTGCCGGTGGGCGCCTATCCGGGCACGCCTTTTTTTGATCCGCGCGCCGTGCTGGAGTCGTCCGCTGAACAGCAGCGTATTCGCGATGACGTCGCGCGGCGCGGGCTGGAGATCATCGGTCTGGCGACGCATGGCAACCCGGTCAGCCCGGATCGCGCGCGGGCGAAGGCGGATGAGGAATCACATGACATCGCGGTGCGCCTCGCGCCGAAGCTCGGCACGAATGTCGTGATCAATTTCTCCGGCTGCCCGGGTGGATCGCCAAGCGACAAGATGCCGAACTGGGTGACTTGTCCGTGGCCGGAAGAGTATGGAGAGATTCTCCGGTATCAGTGGGACGATGTGCTGATCCCGTTCTGGTCGAAGAAGAACAAACAGGCGGAGTCGGAGGGCGTGCGCATCGCGTTTGAGGCCCATCCCGGTTTCTGTGTGTACAACCCGGAGACGATCCTGCGGTTGCGCGACGCATGCGGGAAGCAACTCGGCGCGAATCTCGACCCGTCGCACTTTTTCTGGCAGGGGATTGATCCGGTCGAATCCGCCCGCGTGCTTGGCGAAGCCGGTTGTATTTTCCATGTACACGGTAAGGACACCGGCATTGATCCGCACAACACGCGCCTGAATGGCACACTCGACACAAAGAGCTACGGCGATCTGCGCGGGCGGTCGTGGGTGTTCCGCACGTGCGGCTACGGTCATGGCGACGAGTTCTGGAAGCCGTTCATCAGCATGCTGCGCCGCTACGACTATGACGGCGTCATCAGCATCGAGCATGAGGACAGCCTGATGAGTGTGCAGGAGGGTTTTGAGAAGGCGGTGCGCTACCTGCGCGGCGTGATGATCGAGCAACCCGCGGGCGAGGCGTGGTGGTTTGGTCCGACCGCGTCAAAACAGGGCCGCTAGGCAGAAGATTCTGCGGTGGAGGTAGGCGGATGCTGACAGTGGGGTGGATGTATGGGGAGGAGTTGACGCGGGTCGGATTGTCGGTCCTGATCGGCGCGCTCATTGGCCTTGAACGAGAAGTGCGCTCGAAAGCGGCCGGCATTCGCACGATGATCCTGATCTGCGCCGGCGCTTGCGTGTTTTCGATGGTGTCGGAGTCAGTGAGCGGGGCAAATGTCGACCGCTCCCGCATCGCCGCCCAGATCGTCAGCGGCGTCGGTTTTCTCGGCGCGGGGGCCATTCTTCGCGACAAAGGCAAAATCCAGGGGCTGACGACCGCAGCCGCGATCTGGCTCGTCGCCGCGGTGGGCATGGCGTGCGGCTTTGGGATGTTTGAAATCGCATTGATCGGCGGAGCAATCACGGTATCGGTACTGCTGTTTTTTCAACATGTCGTGCGGCCGATTTCGCGGCGGCGCGAAACGCGGAACTATCGCATCGCCTGCGATCGAACCGTCTCCCTCAAAGATCTGGAACGGATGTTCAAGGAGGACAAGCTGCACATCTTGCATCGCTCGATGTTTGAAGACGATGACATGGTCATCTACGACATCCGGGCCAGGGGGCATTACGAGCGCCACCTGCGCCTGCGCGAACGCCTTATCTCAATGGAGAGCGTGCGCGTCCGACGCTGACGCATGACTTCGACGACATCGACGTAGGGCTATTAGCGGTACGCCAACGCGTCAACCGCCTCGGAGCGAACTTAACGCCGGTTACGCCAGCAGATCGATCCGCGCGCCGACGTCGGTCAGCCGCAATGGACGCTGATACTCACGTCTGGCGTTCGCGACGCGACGCGACGCAGTCGCGAGTTCGCGGGGCCGTTTCGTGTCGCGTTTTGCCGCATAGAGCGGACGCGACGGGTCGCGCGGCCAGAAATCCGCAGAATCCACCATACCGTCATTGTCATCGTCAGTGTCGCAGGCGTCGGTGATCCGGTCGCCGTCCGTATCACGCTGCGATGGATTGAATACGCCCCGACAGTTGTCCCAGGCGTCGGGGACGCCGTCGTGGTCGCGGTCAACGCGGTCCTCGATGCCGGCGTTCAGCAGCCAAAGCGGGTCGATGCTGGCGCCGCAATCCAAGAGCGGATCGACCCGCTGGGGGCACGAACTCAAGTAGGCATCGCACGCTGAATCGCGCGGCGCGGCGAGCCGGCCGGCGTCGCGGGCCCGGAACCAATGGCACGACTCCCATCGAACCGCCGGCATAGAGGCCGGGGCGAACACGCGCATGACTTCGCGCATGGCTTCTTTCCTCCAAAGGAAATTGGGCGACGACGCGATGCGAAACGTCGGCGGCCGGTGCGAGTCGGTCCCCTCTACTGAACGCTAGGCGCGGAGCCGCGCGAATCGCCACCTTCGTCCTCCGGCGCCCGGCCGGCGTGCGATAAAACGCGGGCCGCCAACGCCATATCACGCGACAACAACGGGAAAAAACGATACAACCAGTGACTTACCGGAATCACCGGCGAGCGAACGAGCGAATAGAACACGACCGTCACTCGCAATATTCGAGCGTGTAAGGGCGAACCGGAATGAGCATTCTGGCTTCGGGCGATCTGATCGAGGTGTGGCCGCTGCTTTCAGACGCGGACCGTCTGGAGGGTTTTCGCGACCTCGATCAACCAGAGGCGGAACGGCTTTTCGACGCGCTGGAGCCGCGCGATCGAGCATGGATCGTCGGCCGCTTGCCGCCGTCCGATCAGCAGGTGGCGCTGTTCAAACGACTGACGCGAGCGGAAGCGGAGAGCGTGTTTGGCGCGCTCGAGGCGCCCAATCAGCTCTGGCTGCTCGAACAACTGCCCGAGGGCGAACGCCGATTGTGGCTGCGCTGGCTGGCGCCCGATGACACGGCCGACCTGATACAGGAAACCGAGGGCGAGGAGCGCGAAGCCCTGCTGAACCTGCTCGACGCGGCGACGCGCAAAGAAGTCACCGGCCTGCTGGCGTATGAGGAGGACGCGGCCGGCGGTCTGATGAACCCGCGCTATCTGCGGCTGCGGGGAAACATCACGGTTGACGCGGCGATCACTTACCTGCGACACCAATCCACGGGAACCGCGGAGAACTTCTATTACCCGTATGTGCTCGATCGCGAGAAGCTCATCGGCGTGATTTCGCTGCGCGAGCTGCTGGCGGCGAACCCGGACGCGTTCGTGCGTGACGTCATGATGACGGACCTGATCACCGTTCGCGAGGACACCGACCAGGAAGAACTCGCGGCCCGCTTCGCCGAAACGGACCTGATGGTGATTCCGGTCGTCGACGAAGAGGGTCGGATCAAGGGTATCGTCACCGTCGACGACATCGTCGATGTCGTTCGCGAAGAGGCGACCGAGGACATTCAGAAACTCGGTGGCGCCGAGGCGCTGGAAACGCCCTACTCCCAGGCGAGCGTGATCGAACTCTGGCGCGCGCGGATCGGCTGGCTCGCGCTGCTGCTCGTGCTCAGCTTCTTCTCGGCGCAGGCGGTCGCGGCGTTTTCGCCGATGATCTCGCATCTCGCCGTGCTGTCCGCGTTGATGCCGTTGATTATCAGTTCGGGCGGCAATTCCGGATCGCAGGCAGCGACACTGCTGGTGCGCTCACTAGCGCTTGGTGAAGTATCTTTGAGCGACATTGCGAAGGTGATTTGGCGCGAGGTCTGGATGGGTCTGTTGCTTGGGGTGTCACTCGGCGTAATCGCGTTGGTCGGAATGACGCTTTGGACGGCGCTCATGCCATCGGCGGTCGGCCCCAGCTTCGACGTCCGTGTCCGGGTCTGCCTGGTGGCTGCAACGAGCGTCGTGGGCGTGGTGACCTGGGGCATCCTGGTCGGGACGATGCTGCCGTTCGTGCTGAAGCGGCTGGCGCTGGACCCGGCCAGCGCTTCCGCCCCGCTGGTCGCGACGATTGTTGACGTAACCGGCCTTTTGATTTACTTCACGATTGCCCGCCTCGTTCTGGCCGGTGAACTGGCAACGTGATTTTTTCTGACCGGCCGGGAATTCTGGGGTCGTCCATCCGGTTACGCGGAATTAGGGGGGCTTACCAACGGAATCTCCACGCGTGTGGAGTGGCTGGCAGGTCGTAGCCCGGCTCGCCCTTCCTGCCAGCTAATCGCGGCCCGCTCTCTCGAAAGGGGGAGCGGGCTTTTGTGTGCGCCATCGACGCGGCTAGGGGCCTGCAACTTGCCGCACGCCCCCCGCCGGGTACACTTCGCCATAATCGAGTCGCAGGAGGCGGCGCGTGGCCAGTCATGGATGACGGCATGTCCAATCCCCCCCCCAATCGAAATCCCGCGCTGCGTTTTTGTGCCGTCACCATTCTGTCGGTGGCGATGTTGCTGGCGTGGCTGTCGATGCTGTCATTCAGTGCCGCCGACTGGCCGTCTTCCAGCGTGTGGCCGCTGAATTCCCCGCCGCGAAACCTGTGCGGACCAATCGGGGCGTGGCTGGCGCATACCGGCTTCTACTACCTTGGCGTCGGCTTCATCCCACTGGTCGTCATGTTGTCCCTGGCGTTTGTGGCGTGGATCTATCGCCTGCCGATGCGCGACTTGTGGCTGCGATTCGTGGGCGTGGCGCTGATTGTCGCGTCCGCGAGCGCGACCGGCGCGATTCTCGTGGACGATCAGGCCCCGCTGCTCGTCACCGGAGCGGGCGGCGTGCTCGGGGTGGTGGCGGCCAACCTGCTCATGGCCCAACTCCAGTTTACGGGCTCGCTCATCATCCTCGCCTGCTGTGCAATGGTCGGCCTGACACTGGCGGCGGACGAGGTGCTCGCACGCCTGTTCCGCATTCTCACCTCCGTCGGCAGAACCGCGCCGCAGATCGCGCGGCAGGCCGGCGGCATCGCCTCCGCCGGCGCATCGCTCGCGGCGAAAATGGCCAACGCGTCGGGTCGGCTCGTAACCGCCGGAGCCGGCGCGCTGGCGCAAACCGCCGAGCCGCCGAAGGCCGCAAGAAAAGCGCGCGCGGCGGTCGAAGAAGACGAGGAAGAAACGGACGAAGACGACGAGTACGAATACGAGTACGAGGATGAGCCCGAAGACGGCGAGGAGTACGAAGACGACGAATCTGAAGACGACGAAGAATACGACGAGGATGAGGTATACGACGAAGACGAGGAGTACGAGGAAGACGACGAATATGAAGATGAAGCTGACGCGGATGAAGAAGAGGTAGAGGAGGAAGACGAGAGCGCGCCCCCCGCGAAACGTCCGGCCGCCGCTGGGCCGGCTGTGCGGGAGATTGGCGGCGGCGCGCCGAAGGCCGCTTCGCGCGACGTGGAAATTCCGCGCGATACCGCGCTCAGCAACTACCAGCTTCCGTCATTGCAGTTGCTCGAAGAGCCGGAGGAGATTGACAAGTCGTCGATCGAAGCGTTGTGTCGCGAAAAGGCCCATATCCTCGCGACGACGCTGGCGGAGTTCCGGGTCGAGGTCGAGGTGGTCGCGATCGAGACCGGCCCGGTGATCACCGTCTTCGAACTGCGCCTTGCGCCGGGTATCAAGGTCGCGCGGATCGCGTCGCTGTCGAACGACATGGCCCGCGCGCTGAAGGCGCCGGCGGTGCGCGTCGTCGCGCCGTTGCCGGGCAAGAACACGATCGGTATCGAAGTCCCGAACATCAACAAGGAAAAGGTGCGCATCAAGGATCTGATGCGGCTCAGCTTCGCCCGCGCGCCAAAAATGGCCGTTCCGTTGTTCCTCGGCAAAGACGCCGCCGGCCAGCCGCTGGTCAGCGACTTGACCAAGATGCCGCACATGCTTATCGCCGGCACGACCGGCTCCGGCAAGAGCGTGTGCGTCGCGTCGATTGTCATGTCGATCCTGCTGACGCGCACGCCGGACGAAGTGAAACTGATCCTGGTCGACCCGAAAGTCGTCGAGCTCGCGCTGTTCAAGGACATTCCGCACCTGATGTGCCCGATCGTCACGGAGATGAGCAAAGCCGAGGGCATCCTTGACTGGGCCACCACCAAGATGGATGAACGATACGCCCTGCTCGCCGAAGCCGGCGTAAAGGACATCCGCTCGTACAACGCGCTTGGCGAAGCCGGCCTGCGCGAGCGGATGGAAATCGGCGCGGAGGACGACCTTTCCGGCGTTCCCGTCCACCTGCCGTACATCGTGATCATCATCGACGAGTTGGCGGACATGATGATGACCAGCGCGAAGGAAACCGAGTTCTATCTGAGCCGACTGGCGCAGAAGAGCCGCGCGGTCGGAATTCACCTGATCGTGTCAACTCAGCGCCCACAGGCGAACGTCGTGACCGGTCTGATCAAGTCAAACCTGCCCTGCCGCGTGGCGTTCCGCGTCGCGTCAAGGCTCGATTCGCGCATCGTGCTCGACCAGAACGGCGGTGAAGTGCTGATGGGTCAGGGCGACATGTTGTTCCTGCCGCCGGGCACGCACAAGCTCGTTCGCGCGCAGGGCGCCTTCGTCAGCGACGACGAGCTCCGCGCGATCGTCCGGCACGCCCGCACGCAGGGCCAGCCGCAATACTCGCAGGAGTTGCTGCGCGTGCGCGCCCCCGCGCACGACGGCGGTGGCGAGCGCGACGATCTGTTCGACGAAGCCGTATCGATCATCGTCGAAAGCAAACGCGGCTCGGTCAGCCTGTTGCAGCGCAAACTGACGATCGGCTACAGCCGGGCGTCGCGTCTGATCGACCAGATGTACACTTCCGGGATCGTGGGCGAGTACAAGGGCAGCCAGGCCCGCGAAGTGCTGCTGACGTCGGACGAGTGGAGCAAACTCCGCAAGGCCCGCGACCGCGAAGAGGCGATCGAAGACGGCCGACTGTCGTACGACGGCTGACGACGATCATATCCCAGACGCCCTTGCAAGGATAATCGCGAGCCGTTCTTACACGGCCGCCTAGGGCGACGTGAAATCCAGATCACGACCGGCATGCGCAAGAGAAGGCCCGCTCACCCAAGACGGGCGAGCGGGCCGAAGTCACTTGATGCAAACGGAATCGCCTAGCGGCGGCGAATCGCCAGCAGGCCGGCCAGCGCCAAGTAGCTCAGGCTCGCCGGCTCCGGAATCGTGAAGTACTGATTGCCGGCGAAATTGTTCAGATTGATGCCCGACAGGCTGCCGGTGAAGTTGCCATTGCCGTCGCCACCGAGGTTGCCCGTGCCGGCCGGAAGGCCGCCGAGGAACTGGTTCGACAGGTAGTCTGGATTGCTGCCGTTGACCATCGCGCTGATCTTGATGTCGCCCACGGGCGAGCCGATCGCGCTGAGCGGAATCGCGAGCTCAACACCCGTCGTGACGGCGGCAGCCGCGACCGGATCGGCCGCGCCGGTGCCGCCGAGCACGCCGGCGGCGTTAGAGTTGTTGAACGCCACGCCGATGCCGACGCCCGGGAGTGCCGAGGCATTCGAACCCTGCTGCGAACCGCCGAACACGTCGCCGGCGGCCTCAAAGTCGCCCGCGGCGCCGCCGACGATGGCGAAGTCGATGTCGAAGCGATCACCGCCGGCGTTGCCGTTGCGCAGGATCAGCATGTAGTCAGCCGCGAAGCTGGCGTCGAACCGCATGCCGGCGTGCTTGCCGGCCCATCCGTCATTCGACGGGTTCGACGAGGTGAGCACATTCTGACCACCCGCCACCGAGTCGATGAAGATGTTGAGCTTGTTGAAGTTGTTTTCGAGATTACCGGTCAGCATGACGTACAGCGTGCCCGCCTCGATACGGGCATAACCCGCATCCAACTCGCTGAAATTGTCGCCGAATTGCGTTTCAACGCTTTGAACAGCCAGCGGCGCGCCATAGGCGGCGTCGCGCGTGCCGTCCAGAACCGGCGCGGCGACAGCGACGCCGGCCAGCGCGCCGAGCATTGGCGCGCTCTTCAAAATACTACGAAGCATTCGTTCCTCTCCTGTTGAGACTTAGGTTGTAGTGAGCCTCTGGTCCGCCGCCGGGGTGGCGACGGAACCTCCTGTGAGGATAAGGCTAGCGGAACGCCTCCCGAGCCGCAACGGAAATGCCGCCTTTCGCCGAGAACTGAAAACATCGCCGCCCGATAATGCCCTGCCAAGCCGCCTTGACGCCCGCGGCGCCGCCCCCGACACTCCGCGATCCGAAAGTCCCAATCCGCGGCGAGAGCTACATGGCCCAAGTTGTTCTTGAAAGCGTTTCCAAGATTTACCCCGGCCCGGTCAAGGCGGTCGACAACGTCAGTCTGACCATCGCCGACCGCGAGTTCGTCGTGCTGGTCGGGCCGTCGGGCTGCGGGAAAAGCACCACGCTCCGGATGGTGGCGGGCCTCGAAGATATCAGCGGCGGGACGATTCGCATCGGCGACCGCGTCGTCAACGAAGTCGCGCCGAAAGACCGCGACATCGCGATGGTCTTTCAGAACTACGCGCTGTATCCGCACATGACGGTCTATCGCAACATGGCGTTCGCGCTGGAGTTGCGTCGCAAACACGGCAATCGATTACTATCCGTCCTGTCACCCGGCTATCGGGCCAAGGCGAAGGCCGAGCACGATTCGATTCGCAAACGCGTGACGACCGCCGCCGAAATGCTCGGCATCACCCCGCTTCTGGAGCGCCGGCCAAAGCAGCTTTCCGGCGGGCAGCGGCAGCGCGTCGCGGTCGGGCGCGCGATCGTGCGCGATCCGGCGGTGTACCTGTTCGACGAGCCACTTTCCAATCTCGACGCAAAGCTGCGCGTGGAGATGCGCGGCGAAATTAAGCGCCTGCACCGTCGTGTCAACACGACAACAATCTACGTCACGCATGATCAGGAAGAAGCGATGACGCTCGGTGATCGCGTCGTCGTTATGAAGGACGGCGTCGTGCATCAGGTTGCGACGCCGTTCGAAGTGTACGAGCACCCCGTCAACCGCTTCGTCGCCGGCTTCCTCGGCACACCGCCGATGAACTTCCTCGAAGGCCGGATCGTTCGTGAAGGCGATCGGCTGCTGTTCGATGAAGGCGACAACAAACTGGCGATCGCGCCGGAACACGCTTCGCGCTTGCAGGCGTTCGTCGACAAGCCGATGTCGCTCGGATTGCGGCCCGAACTGCTGACGCCCGCCGGCGGGGAGGGCGCGGGCAGTTCATTGGCGAAGCTGCGCGCGACGGTCCGCGTAACGGAACCGCTGGGCGATCGAATGGACGTGCGACTGGCGACCAGCAAACACGACCACATCGTGGCCCGCATCGACGGCCGCGTCCGAATGCCCGAAGGCGAAGCCGCGGAAATGGCGGTGGACATGCGAAGGGCGCATTTCTTTGAGCAAGGCGAATTGGGGCGGAATCTGACGCTGTAGCGCGGGTGGGTATGCACAGTACCTGCCCGGCGGGCAAGCGGTGTTTGCCAGGGGGCTTTAGCCCCGGGAGGGCTATCCTCCCCTTCTGCTACGCCCGGAGGACGAACGAACGATCCCGCACGTCGGCCCTCCGGGCCGGCAAGCGCTAAGGTTTCCTATCCAGGGGCTAAAGCCCGTGGCAAGCGTCGACCGCCCTCCGGGCGGAAGCCGCGCCGGTCGCCTTGGAGGCGGCGGCTCAGTCTGAAGCATAGACGGGAGGAGCCGCGGCGCTACGCCCGCTGTTTCATCCGATATGCCACGCGCACAATCGCGTCCGGCTCATCCAACTCCGCGTTCTCTGACACAACGCGCCGCACGAGCGCCTCCGCGTCCGCCGGCCGGTCTCCCCATGCTACGAGAATCTGCGCCGCCACGTTCTGGGCGTCGGTCAGTTTCCGCGCCGGTATCGCCTCCGTCGCCGCGACGCCGTCCGCGATGATCGCGAAGCGTGTTACTTCGCCGCGCAAATCCGTCACGATCTGCGCCGCCGTCCGCTTACCGATCTCCGGCAGCGACGCCAGGAACTTCTCATCCCCGGCCTCGATCGCCACCGCGATCCGCGCGGGCGGCTGATCAATCGCGCGTAGCGCCTTCCGCGCGCCAAGCCCCTTCACCCGGGTCAATTCCTCAAAAAACGCCCGATCGTCCGGACTCAGGAAACCCAGCAGGCGAAAGCTCATGCCCCCATACGCCGGATTGCCGTCGATGTGCTGGATCGTGTGAAGAGTCAACTCTTCGCCGATGCGCGGCGGCAGTGATCGCAACGACACCGCCGGCATAAACACTTCGTACGCGATGCCGTGGGTTTCCACGACCGCGGTGGCCGGTGAAACATCGGTGAGCACGCCGGTAATGCGACAGATCATCGCATCACCCCGTTCAGACGGCCGCGTTTGGCGCCGCCGGACGCAGCGGCCCGGCTGGTCGTGAGTTCTGAGTGCAACCCGCAATATGCGATGCCCATCGCGTCGGCGACGTCGTTCGGCTCGGGAATCGCGTCGAGGCCAAGCGTCATCGTCACGCACCGCTGCATCTGGGCCTTGCCCGCATGTCCCTTGCCCGTCAGCAGTTTCTTCACGCGGGTCGCGGCGATACTCATTACGTCAAGCGAATATCGACTGCCCAGCGCCAGAATAACTCCCCGGGCGTGGCCCATCAGGATTGCGGTGCGCGGGTGGCGATAATGGGCGTACAGCTCTTCGCATACCATGACGTTCGGCGTGTGGGTGGCGATGATCTCGCCGAGACATCGGTCGAGTTCGCCCAACCGCGCCGCGAGCGACGCGCCCCGCTCCAGCCGAACTACCCCCGCCTCGACCACGCGCGGGCCGGACGCGCACGACTCAAGCACGGCGTACCCCGTGCGGTGGAGCCCGGGATCGACGCCGAGATAGCGGCGGGGCTGTGACTTATGGGCCGGGATAGCGGCTGTTTGCTGCATGATCCGCCAATATGGGCGGTTTTTCGCGGACAGGCAACTATCCGTGAACTGTTTCGTACACTTGGGGGACAGGGCGCGAGCGGAGAGCTTCCATTCATGCCACGTCGCCGGTTGGGGCGAAATACTGACCGGCGTCCCCCCTGTTGGGTCGTCGTATAATAGCGACACCGGCCGTCTCACCGAGGCCGGCTCTCATGCTGGAAAGGAAAAGGATGCTGAGGACCTCGAAGCGCTTGGGCATGATCGGCTTGCTGATGTCCACCGCCGCCGCGGCGATGGCGCAGCAGAAGCAGGACGTTCACACGGCGTTCGGCGCGATCCTGCGGGGCGATTATGACGGCGGCAGAACGGCCCTTGCCGTTTTGAAGCAGGCCGGAGCCGATGACCGCGTCTCACACGCGGAAGACTGGCTCAGCGAATACCGGTCGGTCGTGGAACAGCGCGACAAGCTGCGCCAGGACACTTATGACTGGATGGTCGAGCAAGGTCGCAAGGCGCTGGACGAAGGCAAGGTCTACGTCGCCCTGCGGTTCGCCAATCAAGCCCGCGCCTATTCGAACGATCAGGACACATTCCCCAAGCAGGATTGGGTGATCGAACTGAAACGCCGGGCGTTGGAAGTCGCCCAGGAGAAGATGACCGAGGAAAAATGGTCAACCGCCTGGGCGTATTATGCGACGGCCGCCGCAATTGACCCGAAGGACAAGGGCGTGCGCGACTTCCGCAAGGCCGCCGCCCGTCACGCCCGGCTGGATACGCTTTACGACTCCGACGAAGACGTGCAGCGCCGCCTGGAAGATGTGGCGCCGGACCTGCTGCTGACCGCGTTGCGACGGATCGACGACAACTATTACACAGAACCCGACTTCCTCAAGATGGGTCAGGGCGCGCTGGATTCGCTGTTGACGCTCGCCACAACGCCGAAGATGTTCGAGCGTTTCCCCGGGCTCGGCAGCCCGAACATGCGCGAGTCGTTCGTTAGCCTGCTGCGTGAGAAGCGAAACGGGCTCGACGGCACGACCCGTTACACGCGCCGCGACCTCGAGAAGCTCTTTCAGGACATCGCCCGCGTGAACCGCGAAACCGTCGAACTACCGACCGGCCTGCTCGTCGTCGAGTTTACCGAAGGCGCCATGGAGCAGCTCGACGAGTTCTCATCCATGGTCTGGCCGGCCGACGTCCGTGAGTTTGAGAAGATGCTCGTCGGCCAGTTCTACGGTGTCGGCATCCAACTCGGCGTCGACGAAGACACGAAGCGGCTCAAGGTTGTGACGCCGCTGGAGGCCTCTCCCGCACTCGCGGCGGGTGTGCGTCCGGATGACCTGATCGTCCGCGTGGATGGCGAAACGACCAAGGGCTGGACCACTGATCAGGCGGTTCGCAACATCACCGGTCCGGAAGGAACGAAAGTCACGTTGACGATGTTCCGCCCATCGACCGGGCGCTATATCGACTTCCCGCTGACGCGCAGCCGCATCGAACTGACGACCACCCGTGGCGTGCACCGCATCGACGGATCGCAGGACAAGTGGGATTACATGCTCGATCCGCAGGCGGGCATCGCCTACATCAAGCTGACCGGTTTCAACCCGAATTCGCAGGCTGAACTCGACCTGGCGCTGCGCGACGCCGACATGCAGGGTATGCGCGGCCTGATCCTTGACCTGCGCAACAACCCCGGTGGCCTGCTCGACATCGCGATCAGCGCTGTCAGCACGTTCCTCGACCACGGTGAAGTCGTCTCCACCGAAGGCCTGCGTGAGCGCACGGCCATGCACCGCGTCACCGGCGGCGCGAAGTACCCGGATCTTCCGCTCGTCGTTCTCGTCAACGACGGAAGCGCCAGCGCGTCGGAGATCCTCTCCGGCGTGTTGCAGGATCACGATCGCGCGGTTGTCCTCGGCGAACGGACGTTCGGCAAGGGCAGCGTGCAGCGCGTGATGAATCTCGCGACGCGGTTTGGTCGCGATGTCGACGCGCGCCTCAAGCTCACGACGGCGCTCTATCACATCCAGCCCAGTGGCCGCACGCCGCACAAGGCAAACGCCGACGCCGAAACGTGGGGCATCGACCCGGATTGGAAGGTCGAACTCATGCCCAAAGAAATGATCAAAGTGATCGAGCGCCAGAATCAGGCCTACGTGATTCAGAACGGCACGGATGAAGCCGAAGCCAAGCCCGAGGGCGAGGCAGTCGCGGCGGACATCAGTTCGCTGCGAGACGACACGCCGGACGATTCCGATGAGGAGGAGTTGATGTCGGAATCCGATCTGCAGTGGCTGCGCTCCGATCCGTACGAGGCGCCGGATGTTGATCCGCAACTGGAAACGGCGCTGCTGCAAATGCGCGTAAAACTCGCTGGCAACCTACCGTGGCCGCGGCAGATCGCGCAGAAATCGGACACAATCCGCGGCGGCTGATTCGCCGATCATCGGCTGAGAAAGCTCCTGAGGGTCGCGCAAACGCGCGGCCCTCTTTTCTTAGTCCTCTTCGCCTCCGCTCGGAGCAGCGAGCAGGTCGCGCGCTTTGGTCAGGGCGTTGTGTCCTCCCACAAGGACCAACACGTCACTGGCCTCAAAACGGAAGTCGGGCGGCGGGTTTGCCGTGGGCTTTCCATTCCGCGTAATGGCGACGATGGTCACCCCTGTCCGCGCTCGCAGGTCAAACTCGCGAATCGTCCGCCCCACCGCCGGACTGCCCGAGACAAGAAAGTGTGTCTCCGTTACGGCGGCTTCTAGCGCCTGCGCCCATTCCATTCGCGTAGCGTGATCGTCGCGCAAGCCGCGCAGCATCCGATAGCGCCCCGCCCTAACGAGGGTCACTTGCTGATCAATCACGTTGCGCGGCACATGAAATCGCTCAAGCACGTGTGCGAAAATCTCGATCGACGTTTCAAACTCCTCCGGAATAACGTCATCCGCGCCTGCCGCATACAGCGAGTTCAAGTCAGCGATAAACCGCGCGCGAGCCAGCACGTACAGATCCGACCGCGCCTGCCGCGCCTGCGCCACCACGCGCCGCGCGGCTTCACGATCGGCGATCGCAACGACTAGCGCCTTCGCGCCGCGCAAACCCGCATGCTCCAGAATCTCGGCCCGCGTCGCGTCGCCGACAATCACCCGCGCGCCATCCCGGCGAGCCGCCTCAGCCAGCGTCCGCCCGAACTCGATCACCACGCACGGAATCGCCGTCGCCTTGAGCACCTGCGACAGATTGCGGCCATTCACGCCATATCCGACGACAATCACGTCCGCTCGCGGATGCCCATCCTCCGCCCGCGCCGGCCCGTCGCCGGTCAATCCCAGCCGCAGCGACAGCCACAAACCGAGCCGCCCAGCCAGCGGCACGAGCGGCCCGCCCAGCAGCATGCTGCCGACAATCACCGTGACGAATTGCCGCACGATCTCCGGCGTCAACAAGTGCCGCCGCGCCGCCTCCGCCGCTAGCACGTAACCGAACTCGCTGACCGTGCACAGCCCCAGTCCGGCGGTGATCGCGATGCGCGGCGCCCACCCGCCCAGGCGCGACGCGAAGCTCGTGATCAGGAACTTCGCCAGAAGAATCACGACAACGACCGTGACGATCACGCCTGCGTGCCGCGAGGCGAAGTGCAGATCCGCCAGCATGCCGATCGAGATAAAGAACAGGGCGTTAAAGGCGCTGCGAAACGGCGATATCTCCGCAAACAGCTGATGCCGTAAGTCTGTTTGAGCCAATAGCAACCCCGCGACGCACGCCCCCAGCGGCCACGACCAATCGGCCAACCCCGCCAGCCACGCGCCGCCGCAGGCCATCGCGACGGCGAATATCGTCATCAGCTCCTGCCCGCCGCGCCGGAAAATCTCTCTCACCAGCAGCGGCAACAGGCGCTGCGCGAGGACCGTTGCGACAACGAGCACCGCGAAGCCGACGCCGAACTTGATCATCACATCGCCGGACGACACGCCGGCTTCGCGCGCGAACAGCGGCAGCGCGATCATCACCAGAATGACGAACACGTCCTGAATCAGCAGAATGCCCGTCATCAACCCGCCGGCGGGCGAATCGGTTTCGCCGGCGTCGCTGAGTTGCTTCAGCACAATCGCCGTGCTCGACAGCGAAATCGCGATTCCGCACAACACCGCCGCGCCGAGACCCCAATCCGTGAAAACGGCGATGCCGGTCGCGAAAATCACCACCGTCAAACCGATCTGTCCGACCGCCGCGATCGCCAGCCGGGCGCCCGCTTGCAACAGCGGCGCCGGCGACAATTCCAACCCGATCGTAAACAGCAACAACACCAGCGCGAGTTCGGCAAAGAACTCGATCCGCTCGCGCTCCAGCAAGTGCAGCGCGTTCGGCCCCAGCGCGACGCCGGCCAGTAGAAAGCCGATCACCGCCGGGGCCCGCAGATACCGCCCGACCCAAGCGGCCAGCAGCCCGGCTCCGAACAGCACGACCACATCCGTCAGCGTGTGGTACATCTCGTCCATGCGGGGATTCTGACGAGCGGAAGTGGCATGTAAAGTGGGCGGCGGCACATTGGCGCCAAAGGTGTCGTGAAGGTCGCACTGCGCGCGACCGGGCTTGGGCCGATATGATCAGTCCATGAGCATATCAAACAGACGGCGTCGTCCTGTTCGCGCATTTGCCGTTGGGCTGGTCGCGGCAATCACCGCCGGTCTGATCATCGGCTGCGGGCCGCACGCGACGGCCGAGCAGATGCAGACACTGAAGGACGCGAAGGCCGCATACAAGGATCAACAGTACGAATACGCCATCCGCCTGGCGACGAAGGTCGTCGATGACGCGCCACCTTCGGCGACACGGTGGGACGCGCGGTTGACGCGCGGACTGGCGCACGCCCAACTCGGTCGCCCCGACGAGGCGCGGCAGGACCTTACGACGTGCGCCGAAGACCCCGAAGGTAATGACCGCTGGAAGGCCCACTCCGCCCTCGGCACGCTTGCGTTTGGGTCGCACGATTGGGAAAACGCCGAACGGCACTATGTGGCCGCGCTTGCCGAAATGCCCGGCGGCGCCGCTCGAGCGGACGAAGCGAGCGATTGGGAGAAACTGATCGGTCCGCTTGAAGAGGCGGTGTCGCCCAAGCCGCCGCCCGTCGACGCCGTGTTGTATCGCGTCGTCTGCGCGAAAGAACGCCAAGGGAAATGGGATAGTGCTCGGGCCGAGTGCGCACGAATTGTGCGCGAGTTCCCGAAGAGTCCGTTTGCGGAGTTTGCACAGCGCCGGCTCGACGCCCGTCCGGACCACTTCGCGATTCAATGCGGGGAATACAACGAACCCGGTGTGGCGGAGAAGGCGGCGGTGGCGCTGCGCAATCTCGGATTCGAAGCGTATACACGCCCGGAGGAGCGCGGACATCGCACGTTGCACGTCGTGCTGGTGGGGCGATACGCCCGTTTTGAGGACGCGGAAGCGGCGCTGGCGAACGTGCGCTGGCAGGTCGCGGGCGCGGAGGTCTGGCCATAGGGGGTTTGATTGTTCGGGCGATAAAGGCGTTCAGAATCGCCTCGCCCAGAGGCGGGCGGTGTGCCCATATTCGCGCCAATCTTCATCGTAGTGCTCGATATCCAACGCTCCGAATGCGCGGCGCAACTCTTCGGGTTCAAGCAAATGCGACGGGTTCTTCGGACGGTCATACCGGTGTCGTTGTTGAACCGTAAACGTCTCGTAGACCAGCGAACCGCCGGGCCGGAGTAATCGGGCGATCGCGGGCAGCAGCGCTCGATCAAGAAATCGTACGACGATCACAAGATCAAACCGCTCGTCGGTTTCCGTGACAAAGCGACAGACATCTTCCGTGGCGAATCTCGCCGCGGCGGGATCCAACAGATACCGCTCCGCGAGCGCGTCGGCCCGCTCGATCGCGTCAGGTAGCACATCAACACCGAGCATTCGAAACCCGGCGGACGCCGCGAAAACCGCGTCACGCCCGACGCCGCACGCGAGATCGACACCCGCGCCAATCAAGGCGGCGGGACTATCGTGAGCGTCGCGGCGACGCTCGGCCTCGAGTCGCGTCACGACCGATTCCACGAAGGCAGCCGGCCGCCACAATCGGCGCTTCGTCGAAACGCTCAGGGACGAATCAGCAAGACGGAAGTCGGTCGTCACCGCCGCGCGGCGGTCGTTCGCGATCAGCCAGTCGACCGCCTCGAATGATTCGCGGCCGATATCAGCCACACGCAGCCCTGCCCCCGCCGGGGGCAACTCCGCCACGCGCCGCCCCAGTTGATTAACGGGAATTCGAACCGAGTCGCAAATCGGGGTAACCGGCGGGTCCGACTCAGGTCGCGGATCGAGCAGATCGGTAAGCGCGAGCAACTGCCTAATTCGCCAGCTTCAGCAGGCGCTTCCATTGGTCCGGCGTTACGGGCATCACCGATAATCGCCCCTGCCGTACGAGCGCGAAGTCTTTGAAGCTCGGATCTTCCTTGACCGCCTTCAGCGTCACAGGCTGATCCAGCCAGTTGAGAAACCTCAGTCCAACCGCCGCCAGCCCATCCGCGCTATCTCCGCCGTCGGAAGTCGCCTCGGCCTGCGCGACGATGGCCTTCTCCTTGCCGGTGTGGTAAACGAAAACCGCGTCGCCGGCGCGAATGCCACGCATGTGTCGCTGCGCAACGGGATTTCGGACGCCGTCCCAGGTCGTCGCGCCGTCCCGCTCCAGATCATGGGCCGAGTAGTCGTCCGGATCGCTCTTGACGAGCCAGTGGTTCATTTCCGGCTTGTCCTTTCCGATGGCGGCTACACCCAGACGCTGACGATATCAAACGCGAGGCGGACTGTGTCGAGGACGCTGCCGCATGTCCCGGATTGCAGCAGGGCCGCGCCGCCAATCAACAAAAGGGCCCACTGTTTTCGGTTGTTACCGTACATCATTCTGATTTCCCCTGTTCAACGAGGCGGCCCCATAGCCGGGAACCCCCAAGCGGTTTGACCGTAGTATTCTACATCGATAGCCTGCCACGGTCAGGGGTAAGACACGCCCCACGCCGCCGGAGCTTGGAAGCCCGCGTGAAAAAAAATACTCCCCCCCAGCCCAAACGGCCCTCCAAAGAGCCTGCGCTGGCCCAGATCGCGTCATTTGTTGATCTGTTTGTGTGGCTGCTGGTTTTCAAGAGCTTTTTCCTGCCGCTGTTCATTATCCCGACCGGATCGATGGCGCAGACGCTGTATGGCGCCAACGGCGTCAACGCCTGCCCGAACTGTGGGTACGAGTATCCGGTCGGTTTCGACGAAAACTACCCGACGAACCTGTTCGTGTTGCAGTGCCCGAACTGCCGGTATGAGCAGACGCTGGAGCAGACCAGCCTCCCGCTGCCGACCCCGCCCGCTGACGTTTCACAGAAGCCGGGCGATCGAATTGTCGTACATGGTTGGCCGTACGACATCGGCGGGCCCTTCGCTCCCAAGCGCTGGGAGGTTGTCGTTTTCAAAGTCCCCAGCGAAGGCCAGACAAACTACATCAAGCGGCTGCTGGGACTTCCGGGCGAGAAGATCGAACTGATCGATGGCGACCTGTTCGTAGCGCCGGCGGGTGAGGAGCAACTTCGCATCGCGCGAAAGCCGCGCTATGCCCAGGACACCTTGTGGATGCCGTATTTCAACCAGGACTATCCGCCGCGCGAACCATCCGGTTCGATCTTTGGTCCGTCGGAGCGAGCGTTCTTTCCGCATTGGGCGGAGCGGACCGGCGAGGGTTGGTCCGGCCTCGACACGCGCGAATTTGGCTATAAGGGCGGGGCCGCCGCCGCGCTGCGGTTCGTGACCAACCCCGACGGCTTTCAGCCGGGGCTAGTTACGGACATTTACGGTTACAACGGACCATACCGTTACGTGCCTGCCCGGGCGGCGCCGAACGAGTGGATACAGAACATCCAGCCCGACCTCGTGACCGATGTGCGTTTGTCGACCGAAGCCGAGGTTCGCGGCGATGGGTTTGTCGAGCTCGCGATCGGCAAGCGCTATGATCGCTTCTACGCCCGCCTCTACGGCGATGGCCGCGTGACGCTTGAACACGCCAAGTGGGGCGCGGAAATGACAAATGACGCGTCCGATACCGAACTCGAACGCCAGACGTGGGCGGAGACACGCATCCCCGCGCCACGGAATCCGACCCGTTTCTCGATCGAGCACGCGGATTATCGCGTGATCGTTCGCGCCGGCGACGCCGAGCTCGCATCGACGGACGAGCAATACACGATTACGCCGAAGGAGGCGCGGATCCGCGCGGGCGCCAGCCAGGCGATCGAGATTGTCGCCGAGAACTGTGATGTGTCGCTGCGACACGTGCTGATTTCGCGCGATGTTCACTATAAGACGCGACAAGCGCGGATTGCGCGAGGCAATGCCGTTGAGCCATACCCGCTGCGGTTGTTTGACACCGAGTACTTCGTTTGCGGCGACAACAGTCCACGCAGTCACGACAGCCGGTGGTGGAACACGCAGCGCGACGAGATCGGGCCGCACCTGCAGGCGCGGTTTCAGGCAGGCGAGTATCACGCCGGCACGGTGCCGCGGGATCAGATGATCGGCCGCGCGTTCTTCGTATATTGGCCGGGGTTCATGCCGCTGCCGCTGGCCGGCAACCGACCGCTCCTGCCGGACGCGGGTCGTGTTCGCTTTGTCAAGTAGATCCGGGGCCGGCGCGTGACCGTGGACACCGGCGAAAACTCCGAGCGCGTAGCGGTCCACCCCGCTGACGAACCGGCGATCGCTCGTCAGGTCATCGAGTCGTTTGAAATCGTGCTGACGGCGATGATCCTGGCGTTCGTATTCCGGGCGTTCTTTGTCGAAGCGTTCATCATTCCAACCGGTTCGATGGCGCCGTCGCTGGTCGGCGTACACGGCTCGCAACTATGCCCGTTTTGCGGCTGGCAGTATGACTACGGGCCCATCGGGGCGACGGGGCCGCTGCCCGACGCGACACGCTGCCCGAATTGCCGCCTGCGATACCCGACCCGCCCGCAGGAACAGAAGGCCGGCGATCGGATTCTCGTGCACAAGTGGCTCTACGACCTGCCCGGCATGGCGCCGCGACGCTGGGACGTGATCGTGTTTCGCGACCCGACCGATCCACAGCAGAACTTCATCAAACGACTGGTCGGGTTACCCGGCGAGCAGATCGAGATCATCGACGGCGACGTGTTTGTGCGCCGCCCCGGCGAAGCCGACGTTTCAATCTGCCGCAAGACCGCGACCGCGCAGAGCGCGTTGTGGTTCCCCGTGTTCGATCAGGGCTACCTGTCTTCGGAGCCGAACGACCGCACGGAATCGCCGTGGAAGTGTGATGCTGAGGAACCGAAGTGGACAGGGATGACAACGCGGCAAGTCCGGTTTTCCGGCGATAGCGGCGCTCCCGGCGAACTGACGTTCGAACCGCGCGATCTCGCGCAACTGCGCGACAACTACGGCTACAACGACGGCAATACCGGGGCGGCGCCCGGTGATATGCGCATCGTCGCCGATGTCGAGTTTCAGGACGGCGTCGGGTGGCTGGGGTTAGAACTGACCCGCGAAGAGGACGTGTTTGTAGCGCGTGTGCATCGCGATGGGCGCGTTGTCGTTGCGCGCTCCACGAACGGCGGACCTGAGTCAGTGATCGGCCAAGCCGATTGCGGGCGGTTGAGCCGCTTCCGCGTCGAGTTCGCCCATGTCGACTGGCGCGTGAGCCTGTCGATCAACGAACGCGAGCGCGTCGCAACAACCGATGCGCAATACGCGCCGAAGCTCGAGTGGCTGCGCGACCACATCCGCCTCGCGCCAATTCGTCCGACGTTGATCGCGTGCGATCTCGAATTGACGCTGCATCGACTGCGCATCGACCGCGACGTTCATTACACGCGCGACTCGCCCGGGCGGACGCGCCGCGCGACCCCCGGAGCGCCGTTCGCGCTGGGCAAAGACGACTTCTTCGTCCTCGGCGACAACAGCCCGCGCAGCAGCGACGCGCGCGAATGGACCGAAGTCGGGCCGCATCTGATCAACGACCTGCGGGCCGGGCGGTATACGCTCGGCACGGTTCGGCGAGATCAGATTGTCGGTCGGGCTTTTTTTGTATATCTTCCCGGCCTGCTGCCTGCGGATCGGGGCCTGCCGCCCATGTTGGATGTGGGTCGGGCGCGCGTCATCCGCTGAACGCGCTGAAAACAGTTGTCAACAAACGCCGTTGCGGCATATGAGCGTTTCTTTATGCGAGAGCCGGCAATTCAACAGGGCGTCGGCCGCGACTTCGCGACACCAGGCGATCGCTGGCAGTCGCGCCATAAACAACTGTCATCACAAGACTTAGGGCCACAACCACCCGCGTCTCTCCAAGTCAGCGTGCACGGTTACGGCCTATGCGTTTCCGCAAATCCATCGGCGCCGGGATGGCGACTGGCGGCGTTTCCCACAAGTTATCCACAATCAACACGGCGCGCTCACTGACATGCTCTTGCGCGCTGAAGGTCTGGTCAAAGCATACGGCGGCCGCGTGGTCGTGGACCGCGTCAGCTATCACGTCGATGAAGCCGAAATCGTGGGCCTCCTGGGACCCAATGGGGCCGGCAAGACGACGAGTTTTCGCATCACGGTCGGCATGGTCCGGCCCGAAGGCGGAAAGGTCTATCTGCAGGATCGCGAGATCACGCGTCTGCCGATGTACAAGCGGGCGCGCCGCGGGATCGGCTACCTGTCCCAGGAACCCAGCGTGTTTCAGCGATTGTCTGTCGAGGACAACCTGATGGCCATCTGCGAGACGATGCGGATGAGCGGCCGGGAACGGCGTCAGAAGGTGGATCAGCTGCTGGAGCGGTTCAACCTGAGCATCGTGCGGAAG
Source organism: Phycisphaerales bacterium (assembly GCA_020427345.1). GTDB lineage: Bacteria > Planctomycetota > Phycisphaerae > UBA1845 > Fen-1342 > DSPM01. Next base: position 22,746 of record JAGQOO010000021.1, read on the forward strand.
AACCCCGCCAAGACAGTATCCGGTGGCGAGCGGCGCAAGCTGGAGATCGCCCGGGCCTTGATCACCAATCCGCGGCTGATCCTGCTGGACGAGCCTTTCTCCGGAGTTGACCCGAAGGCGGTTGAGGATCTGCGGCGCGAGATCCTGCGTCTGCGGGCGGGCGGCATCGCGATTCTGCTGACGGACCACAATGTGCGCGAGACGCTCAAGGTCACGGATCGCAGCTATGTGATCCACAAGGGCGCCGTCATTTGCGACGGCCCGCCGCGGGAGATCATCAACAACCCGCACGTGCGCGAGACGTACCTCGGCGAGAGCTTCAAGGGCGACGAGTTCGACGAGTAGATCGCCCCTAGGCCCCGCCTAGCTCCAATCGACTCCCATTACGCGCTCAGCCGAACCTGGCCGCCCGTGTCGGAAACCCATTTTCCAGCTGTCCCTCGTTCCAACTGCCTTCACCTCCAGCGCACAAAAAAAACCCGGGCGGGTCCAAGGGACCCGCCCGGGCGAATAGTTCAGCGGTTCAGAACCGTGGTCTTAGCGACGACGGATGAACAGGGCGCCGAGGGCCAGCAGGGCCAGCGAAGCCGGCTCCGGCGTGGCGTAGAATTCGCCGTCGAACACCGTCAGGTTGGTGCCCTGCGAAACGGCGCCGTGACCCGAGGTCAGCGTGCCGACGAGGATGTCGCCAGCGCCCGCCGGACCGGTCTGCGAGAAGTAGACCGAGCCGCCGTCGAAACCGGCGACGCCCGACAGGTCAAGAGCCGTACGATGGACGTAGCGGTCCAAGCCAGCGCCATTGTCAGTCGAGGTGTTGAACAGGGCGACGTTGAACTCGGAGGCCGAGCGAACTTCCGTGCCGACGACGCCGGCCGGGAACGCGCGACCGGCCAGGTTGGCCGTGTAGTCGCTGTTGAAACGGCCGTTCGAGTTCTGCGGGGCCGGGGTCGACGAGAACGTCGCGAAACGGTCGGTGGCCAGCGTGGAGCCCGGACCGGCGTTGCTCGAGTCGGTCGGGTTGCCGTTGCCGTCCAAGAGAGTCTGGTAGTGATACGACAGCGCGGCGCCGTTCACGGCGTCGACGCGGACACCCGAGGTCGTCCAGTCATCACCCACGTCCCAGTTGACGCGCATGTCGAAAACGTACTTGCCGTCATTCAGACCGAGGTCGTCCATACCGGCCGTGATGGCGCCGAAGGCAGCCGAG
>JAGQOO010000220.1 GCA_020427345.1 Phycisphaerales bacterium
GATCTTGTCCGGGTTGATGCGGAGCGTGATGAGGCGCGGGGCGAACTGGCTGATTTCGGCCCGCGGCTTGTCGATCGTCTTGGCCATGAAGTCGAGAATCTGCTCGCGGAGTTTCTTGGCGAGCTTGAATGTCGCGTCGATGCGATCGAACGTGAGGCCGTGGGTCTTCAGGTCGAGCTGAATGCCGGTGATGCCCTTGCGGGTGCCCGAGACCTTGAAGTCCATGTCGCCGAAGTGGTCTTCTTCACCGAGGATGTCGGCGAGCAGGACATAGTCATCGCCGTCTTCGACCATGCCGACCGATATACCTGCGACCGGCGCGGTAATCGGGACGCCCGCGTCCATCAGCGCCAATGTGCCGCCGCAGACGGAGGCCATCGAGCTGGAGCCATTGGATTCGAGGATGTCGCTGACGAGTCGGATGGTATACGGGAAGTCATCGGGAGAAGGAAGAACCGCGACGAGGCTGCGTTCGGCCAAAGCGCCGTGCCCGATCTCTCGTCGGCCGGGGCCCATGATGCGACGCGTCTCGCCAACCGAGAACGGCGGGAAGTTGTAGTGCAGCAGGAACTTCTTGCTGTACTCCTCCATCATCTCGTCGATGATCTGCTCATCGGATGACGTTCCGAGCGTCGTACAGACCATGGCCTGCGTTTCGCCGCGCTGGAACAGCGACGTGCCGTGCACGCGCGGCAGGAAGCCGACTTCGCAGTACAGCGGGCGAATCGCGTCCAGTTTGCGCCCGTCGGAGCGGACGCCTTCGCGGAGGATGCGCTCGCGGACGTATTTCTTCTCGACCTTGTCCAGCACGCGGGCAACATCGTCGCGCGAATGCTTGAGTTCTTCGGCCGGCTTGTCGGCGGGGACGAACTTCTCGTAAGCGGCGTCCTTTACCTTGCTGACCGCGTCGCCGCGTTCCTGCTTGCCGGTGATCGTCTTGGCCTTTTTGAAGTTCTCCCAAACGAACTTCTCAACTCCGTCCTCGAACGACGTGTCCTTCTCCGGCGGCGTCCAGCTACAGGGCTTGCCCGCCTGCTCGCGCAGCGCGGTCAGCATCTCGCAGATCGGAACGATGCCGTATTCGTGGCCGAACTTGATCGCCGACAGCACGACATCTTCCGTCAGCTCGAACGAGCCGACTTCGATCATGTTGATGCCCTTCATATGTCCGGCAACGATCATGTCGAGATCGGAGTATTCGAGTTGGGCGCGGGTCGGATTGATGATGAAGTCGCCATCAATTCGGCCGATGCGCACGCCGGCGACCGGCCCCTGGAAAGGCAGCGGCGCGATGGCGAGGGCGGCGGCGGAAGCGACAATCGCGATGGTGTCGGGGTCAGTCTTGAGGTCGCTGGCGAGGACGAAGTTCTGCAACTGGACCTCGTCATAGAAACCGTCGGGGAAGAGCGGGCGGATCTGACGATCGATCATGCGCATCGTCAGCGTTTCCTTGTCCGACGGACGGCCTTCGCGCTTGAAGAAGCCGCCGGGGAATCGGCCGGCCGCGCTCATCTTCTCGCGATAGTCCACCTGCAGCGGGAAGAAGTCGATGCCTGGGCGCGGCGGGCCGGTAACGGCAGTGCCGAGCACGACCGTATCGCCGTAGCGCACGAGCGCGGCGCCGTGCGCCTGCTTCGCGAGTTTCCCGGTTTCGATCGACAGCACCTGCGTGCCGATTTCGCGTTCGAGCTTGGTGATCTTGAAATCCGTCATTCGATGTTCCGACCTCTCAACGTCGGCGCCATGCCGACCAATACCTAATCATCCGCCGTCCCCACTGTGGGACTCGGCGGCCGGCGATGTGCGATGTGAAAACACAACAAGCGCGGCCCGCTACTTGCGGAGGCCGAGCTTCTTGATCGTGTCGAGATAACGCGGGCGATCCGTCGCCGCGAGGTATTTCAAAAGGGACGATCGTCGCCCGACCATCTTCAGCAGGCCGCGACGCGACGAGTGATCCTTCTTGTGCGTCTTCAAATGTTCGGTGAGGAACTGAATGCGGTGGGTCAGCAACGCGATCTGCACTTCCGCAGAACCGGTGTCACCATCATGGCGACGATGCGACTGAATCAAATCCTGCTTGGGAATCACGGCCATCTCCATTACATGGGCGTTCCGCAGTAGCGCCAGCGGCCGAGCCGGAGCACCACGAAAGCCTGATTGATAACGAGCCAGACAACTTATTATCGCCCAGCCGGCTTTCTCAGCGCCGGACCGGCAGGCGACCACGAGGCGAGAGTATAACTGCGTCTGAGCGAACCGCCAATCACCCTGGGGACGCCAGGCGAACATAAGCCAGTCCACCAAGCGGAACCAAAATCGCAAGCATCCCAAGCCTGAAGGCCCAAACGGCTCGTCCCTCCCCTACCAAAGGCGAAGCGCTTCGGCGGATTTTCCGCTTCGCTGCGACCGACAGCGCCATCGCGAGGACGCCGAACAGGAGCACACCACCGGCACCAAGTACAAGCAGGCCGAACCAGCCGGCCATTCCGGCTGGTAAGTCGTTTGGAGAAAACGGCTTAGGCGGGTTCGCCTTCCACTCCGCCGGGGTGAGGGCGCTGACTGAGCGGTACGCGACAACAGCCACGCCAGCGCCAATCCATGCCAACAACGCGAACACCAACGCTGCCGTCGCCCCGCCGGCGACTGCGAGCCGGCCCCTGGGAACGGCTGGCCCGTCGTTTGCCTCGCCGCTGTCTGGCGCCGAAGCCGGCCCTGCGCCAGCCGTTTTCAGAAAACGCGACGCTACGAGCGCCGTAGCGGCACGGGGCGGGGTCGGCATGATCCCGGGCGCGCCCGTCAGTTTCGCGTGGGATGTCGACGTCTGCTCGCGCGTAAGTTCGCTCGTCGGGCGGTCGTACACGATTTCGCCGTCGCGCATCTGGATGACCCGCTGCGCCTGCATCGCGACGTCCGGCTCGTGCGTCACCAGGGCGATCGTGACCCCCTGCCGGTTCAGATCATGGAACAACTCCATGATCTGCTCGCCGGTGCGCGAATCGAGATTGCCGGTCGGCTCGTCGGCGAGAAGCAATACCGGATCGTTCACAAGCGCGCGCGCAATCGCGACGCGCTGGCGTTCGCCGCCCGACAGCTCACTCGGCTTGTGTCCGGCGCGGGGGGCGAGGCCGACGCGCTCGAGCGCCTTCATCGCGGCGACGCGGCCGTTGAACTCGCGCGCGTAGAACATCGGGACGCAGACGTTGTCCAACGCCGACGTGCGATTGATCAGGTTAAAGGTTTGAAACACGAATCCGATCTTACGATTGCGGGTTTCGGCGAGGGCGCTGTCGGACAGCCGGCTGACGTCTCGGCCGTCGAGTTTGTAGGATCCCCTCGTCGGTCGATCGAGACAGCCAAGCAAGTGCATCAGCGTGCTCTTACCGCTGCCGGACGCCCCGGTGATGGCGACAAACTCGCCCCGGTGGATGTTGAGATCGACGCCATTGAGGGCGCGGACGACCTCTTCACCCATGGGGTAGTGCTTGTGGAGCTGGCGAACCTCGATCAGGGCAGACACGACGGCGCGGTTCCCTTAGCTTTCATCTTCCGGCGGCAGCTTGGTATAGACAACAACCCCGGGTTTCAGATCGATTTTGTCATCATTGGCCCGGATCAACTCCGTATAAGCGCCGTCTGAAATGCCGAACTGGCATGGCACGAACTGCTTGCCGTAGAACTCCTTGCTCCCAGCGGGCGGGTTCGTCTTGAGCCACAATCCACGCTGACCTTGAAAGGACTTTACGGCCTCGGCGGGAACGCGCAGCGTATCCAGCGCGCTTTCAACCGTGAACTCGACCTGTGCCTGCGTGCCGAGCGGCAGTTCGTAGCGATCGTCGTCCGTGACTTCGACGTGCACATCAAACTGGATAATCGCGACGCCGGGGTTAAGCCTGCCCTGTGGCTCGACGCGCTCGATGCGTCCCGCGTACGTGTTTTCGGGGAACGCGTCGACCGTCAGCTTCACATCGCCGACGCGGCCGGCGAGATCATTACTTTCCTTCTCACGCTGTCGGCGAATCGCTTCCTGGTAGCCGGGCATTTGGGGCAGCGCGTCGATCGGCGCGATGTCGCGCACGCGGCCGATGTCGGCCTCGTCGACGCGGGCGAGGACTTTGAGTTTCGAAACGTCGGCAAGCGTCAACAGAATCGTGCCGCCGCCGACAATGCCGGTGCCGGCCTGCACGAGTGAGCCGATCTGAACGCTGACTTCGGTAACGAGGCCGTCGATCGGGGCGACGATGGTTGTTTCCCGGAGGCGCTCGTCGGCATCTTCAAGAGACTTCTCGGAATCATTGACGAGCGCGCCCTGGATCTTGATGGTGACCTTGGCGTTGTCGACCGCAAGTTGTGCGGCCGTAACGGCCGCGACCGCGCCATCCAGCTGCGCCTTTCCCCGGTCGCGCGAGGTCTTCGCCTGAACGTACCCGCGCTCCGACTGAATCCCGCGCTGACGCTCGTCCTCCGCGTGGACAAACTCCTGCTCCAGGAACTCCAGCTGGGCCTCGAGTTCCTTGACCGTGCTCTGCCGGATCAGGACGCTGTTTTCTGCGTCAGCCAGCGCCACCTTGGACTGTTCAAGCTGTGCGTTCGCACGGATCAGCGCTTCGGATGCCCGATCGCGATTGCGCTGCTCATCCTCCGGATCCAAGCGCGCGAGCACATCGCCCTGTCGGACAAAATCCCCCGCTTCGACGTTCAACTCGATCACCTCGCCGGACGCTTCCGACTTGACCGCAATGCGCTGCTTCGGCTCAATCAACCCGGCCGCGGTAATCGGCACGCGCACGTCACCACGCGTGATTTCCGCCACCTTGGGCTGATCAAACGGATTCGGGAAACGCTGATTACGCAGCACCTGCCAACCGCCGATCAAGATCAGCACGGCGCCGAGGACGACAATCCAGCGAATCTTCATCTTCAGGGAATCTCCAGGTTCGCGCCCGTCGCGCCGTCGCGCTCAGTCCCGTCCGCGCCGACGAGACCCACACAGAAGACGACGCGGCGACGTATTCGCTGTCGGCGACTCAAGATTTCAGGCGGCCGCCTCGTACTTCTTATACGGCAACCCGAACGCCTCGGCGACCGGCTCATAGGTCACGTGGCCGCGCTCGACGTTGACGCCCAGCGCGAGGCCGGGATCCGCCGCCGTCGCCGCGCGATAGCCTTGGCGCGCGATGCGCAGCAGATATGGGATCGTGGCGTTGGTAAGCCCGAACGTGCTGGTTCGGCCGACGGCGCCGGGCATGTTGGCGACGCCGTAATGCACGATGTCGTCCACGATGTACGTGGGTTCGCTGTGCGTGGTCGGTCGAATCGTCTCGCAGCAGCCTCCCTGATCGACGCCGACATCGACAATGACCGCGCCGGGCTTCATCAGTTTGAGGTAGTTACGCGGAATGAGCGTCGGGCAG
>JAGQOO010000221.1 GCA_020427345.1 Phycisphaerales bacterium
CGCCCAGGGTCGCGGTGCCGACGTTGATGACCGCCGACGTCTTGACCCCCGAGAGCACGGACGGCGCGGCCATGGGCAGCTCGACGAGCCGAAGGCGCGCGCGCGGGGGCAGCCCGAGCGCGGCCGCGGCCTCGCGCAGGCGCGGGTCGATCGTCGTGAGGCCGGCGTGGGTCGAGCGCACGATCGGCAGCAGGCTGTACAGGAACAGCGCGACGATCGCCGGCGCCGCGCCGATGCCGAGCGGCGGGATCAGCACGACGAGCAGCGCGAGCGAGGGGATGGTCTGGACGACCCCGACGAGCGCGAGCACGACCTGCCCGACGCGCCGGCGCCGGGCCGCGACGACGCCGAGCGGGATCGCGACGAGCACGGCCGCGAGCAGCGAGACGCCGACGAGCGTGAGGTGCTCGACGGCGCGGCGGCGCAGGCGGGAGGCCACGGTCGGCGCGCGCAGCTCGACCCGCAGCCCCAGGCGCTCGTCGAGGAAGGACGCCGCGACGGCGGCCTCGGGCTCGCGCGCCCGCTGCACGCGGCCGTTGAGCGCGGCCATGGTCCCGTCATTGAGCTGTCCCTCGAGGCTGGTGAGCGCGCGCGTGAACGCGGGCGCGCGCCGCTCGAGGTCCGCGCGGTACAGCAGCACGGCGTCATAACGCGGGAACACGCCGCGGTCGTCCTCGAGCAGCGTCAGCCCGTGCGCGGCGATCTGCGGGTCGGTGGAGTAGAAGTCGATGACGTCGAGCTCGCCCGCGAGCAGCCCGGCGTAGGCGAGGTCGTGGTCGAGCGTGCGCAGGCGGTCCGACGCGAACGCGAGGCCGTAGGCCGCGCGCACGACGGGCCAGCCGTCCTTGCGCTCGTAGAACTCCTCGGTGAGCCCGAGGCGCAGCTCCGCGTGATCGCGGAGATCGGAGATCGTGCGCAAGTCGAGCGCGCGCGCGCGCGCCCGCGTCAGCCCGAGCGCGTAGGTGTTGTTGAAGCCGAGCGGGTGCGAGATGCCGATGCCCTGTTTGGCGAGCGCGACGCGGATGTCGTCGAAGTGGCGCAAGTTCGCGTCGGTGAGGATCTCGCCGCGGATCGTGCCGGTGTAGTCCGGATAGATGTCGAGCTGATCGGATAGCAGCGCCTCCCACAGCAGGCGCGTGCCGCCAAGGCCCCTCTTGTGTTCGGCGGTGTAGCCGGCGACCCGCGCGACGGAAGTTGCGATTTCGCCGAGGATGACGGATTCGGTGAAGGACTTGGAGCCGACGCGGATCGGCGTTTCCTGTGCGATCGCGGAGTCGTGGCCGGACGCGGCGCACAAGACACAGGCCAGGATGCCTGCCCCACCCAAGGCGGTACCAATTGGTGTGCCGTCGCGACGGGTTCGCGCGGCGCCGATCACGACGCGTCCTCGAGTGTTTCGACGAGGCTGCGTTGGGCGGATACGAATTCGCGCACAAAGTCGGACGCCGGCGCGTCGATCAACTCGCGCATCGTGCCGATCTGGCGCAGTTCGCCGCGGCGGAGCAGCACGATTTTCTCGGCAAAATAGGCCGCCTCTGCCAGATCGTGCGTTACGAGCACGACGGTCTTGTTGAGCGACTGAAAGATATCGCGCAATTCGCCTTGCAGGCTGGCCCGGATCATCGGGTCGAGCGCGCCGAGTGGCTCATCGAGCAGCAACACCTGCGGATCCAGCATCAGCGCGCGCATCAATCCGACGCGCTGGCGTTGGCCACCGGAAAGTTGCGCCGGATATCGACTCAGCGCGGCGTCGGGGAAATGCGTCAGCCGCGCGAGCTCCGCCACGCGCTCGTCGATGCGGTCGCCCGGCCAGCGCAGGCGGCGGGCCATGAACGTGACATTGCCGCGCGCGGTCATGTGCGGGAACAGGCCGCCCTCCTGAATCACGTAGCCCATGCGCAGGCGGATGTCGCGGATCGTCGCGGGCGTGAGCGCGGCGCCGTCGAGCATCACCTGCCCGGTATCCGGCGTGATCAGGCCGACCATCAGGCGCAGCAGCGTCGATTTGCCGCAGCCGCTGGGGCCGATGAGGGCGTGCGTCGTCCCGTGTTGGATTTCCAGCGAAAGCGGCTGCAAAGCCATGACGGATCCAAAGCGCTTACTGATGTTGTCGAGCGTCAGCATGTTGAGGACGGCTGTTGGCAGGCAGAAACGCGCGACGTTGCGCGGAAACACCGAGACCGCAGTGGAGGATAAGGCGATGCGCGGGGCGCGTCGAATGGAGACGCGAACGTGTGGGCGCGCCCGTGTGCCATGTCGCGTTGGTGGCGCGCCGTACGGGCGGGACGCCCGTACCACCCAATCCAGTTCGGCCACGACGCGGGCGGGACGCCCGTACCACCCAAACCAATTAGGCCGTACGACGCTCGCGGGGCGCCTTGCCCGCTGTGCTCGCGGCTAGTCGGCCTGGCGGATGCGGTTGGCGAGGGCGGCCAGCGACTCGGGCGTGACCTTCTGGGGATTCCAGCGATAGCCGAGCCCATCGCCGGCGGCGCGAGGGATGATGTGGAAGTGCACATGCGGCACTTCCTGGCCGGACACCGGGCCGTTGTTCTGCAGGATGTTGTATCCCTCGCACCCAATGGCGGCAACGACCTTGCCGGCAACGACGCCCAGCGCGCGGCCGACTGCTGCGAGATCGACTGCGCCGAGCGCATCAATGCGTTCGGTCTCGCGCTTCGGCACGACAAGTGTGTGCCCTTCTGCGAGCGGATTGATATCGAGAAACGCGATTACCGCGTCGTCTTCATAGACGACATGCGCGGGAATCTCGCGGCGAATGATGCGGGTGAAGATCGAGCCGGCAGCGCTCATCGCGACCGCCTCCAAGTCGCTAGTCGGCCGCCTTGTCCTCAGCCGCCGCAGCGGGCGACTTTTCGGCGCCGCGACGACGACGGCGACGGCCATCTTTGCCGGCGTAGAAGTCGTAGCGCAGGCGTGCGCGGCGCTTACGCGGCGTCTTGTCGGACATCGGCTTGCGCGGCGCGTCTTCCGCCGAGACGAGTTCGAGGATGGCCAGCGGGGCGGCATCGCCAAGGCGACGATCGGCGAGCTTGATGATTCGAGTGTATCCGCCGCTACAGCCCCGTTTCTCGTTGCGCTCGCGAATCTGCGAGGCGACGGTGGTGAAGAGGCGGTGGACGATCGACTCGGCGGTGAACTTGACGCCGGGCCGCGTGGTTGATGCGCGATAGCGACGGCCTGAGCGCGAACGGAGCGTCAAGGCGCGCTTCGCGTCGGACAAGGCGTCGTAGTCCTGGCGGTATTCAGCGGGAATGACGGAGCGGTCATTCATCATGGCGATGGCGCGCTGGCGGGCGGCGAGACTGCCATCGAGCGCGAGGGTGATCAGCTTTTCCGCGAAGACGCGGACGACGCGGGCCTTCGGCAGCGTGGTGCGCAGGCGGCCGTGCTCAAACAGGCTCTGGGCCATGTTGCGGCGCAGCGCGAGCCGGTGTTCGCGGGTGCGGCTGAGTTTTTTTCCGGATACGCCGTGACGCATGATCGCGATTCCTTACAGCGGAGCGGGGGCCATACCGACCTCGGCGGACGACATGCCGAGCGAGAGGCCCCACTGGTTGAGTTTCTCAGTCACTTCATCCAACGACGTTTTTCCGAAGCTGCGTAGCGCGAGGAGTTGATTCTCGGTCATCTGCACCAACTGGCCAACCGTCTGCAACTGGGCAGCCTCGAGGCAATTGCTCGAACGCACGGACAGATTGAGCTCGGCGATGGGGCGCTCCAGCTTGCCCCGGAGCTCGTCATCAATCGCCGTAAGCGGGCCGCGATCGGCGGCGGAGCCCGCGGCGGCGAACATATCACCCATTTCGTGATACTGCACGAACGGGTTGAGGTGCTTGCGCATGATCTTGGCGGCCTCGACCAGGGCGTCCTCGGGCGTGAGGGTGCCCTTCGTCCACACTTCGAGGATCAGGCGGTCATAGTTCGTGCGCTGGCCGACGCGCGTCTCTTCGGTGCGATAACGCACGCGGGTGACGGGCGAATAAAGCGAATCGATTGCGACCACGCCGAGCTCCATGTTTTCGTCGATGTTCTCCGCCGCCGGGACGTAGCCACGACCCTTGTTGACGGTGAGTTCGGCGACGAAGCGGACATCCTCAGTCAGGGTAGCGACGTGGTGATCCGGGTTGATCACGCGGATCGAGGGGTCACACTGGAAGTCTGACGCCTTGATTTCGCCCGCGCCCTTTTTGTCGACACGCATCGTTCGGGGCTGATCGGCGTCGAGATCGACGACGAGCGACTTTATGTTGAGGATGATGTCGGTGACATCTTCGTAGACCCCCTTGAGGGAGCAGAACTCGTGATCGGCGCCGGCGATGCGGGCGTGCGTCACGGCCGAGCCCTCAAGGCTGGACAGCAGAATACGGCGGAGGCTGTTGCCTACGGTCGTGCCGAAGCCGCGCTCAAAGGGCTCGACCACGAAAGACCCGTAGGTCGCGGTAGCGGTTTTCTCATCCTTGACCACCCGCGTAGGAAGTTCCAGGCCACGCCATCGAATTCGCATCGTTGTTCGTCTCTCAGCTGGTTGCGGTTCGTAACAAAACGCGTCAGTTGGTTCAGTATGTCGCAGCGCCTAGCGCGAGCAGAACTCGACGACCAGTTGCTCTTCGACCGGGATGATGACGTCGTCCCGCGAAGGAAGCGCGATCACCGTCGCCTGCAGCTTGGTCGTGTCGACTTCCAGCCAGCCCTGCTGCGGCGGATACGGCACGCCTTCGAGCAGCGTCATCTGGGCCTTGGCGTATTTCTGCGACTTCTCGCGCGGGTGAATCGAGATGCGGTCCCCGACCTTCACCTGGTAGCTCGCAATGTCGCACTTGCGCCCGTTGACCATGACATGCCCGTGGGCGATCGCCTGGCGCGAGCCGCGGCGACCCGCGATCAGGCGGGTCTTGTACAGGACATTGTCCAAGCGGCGCTCCAGCAACCGGAGCAGCTCCACGCCGGTGTTCTCTCTCGCGCGCTCAGCCGTCTCGAAGTAACGGCGGAACTGCTTCTCGAGAACGCCGTAGTAGCGCTTGACCTTCTGCTTTTCGCGGAGACGGATGCCGTAGTCGCCCGCTCCGCGGCGGCGCCAGGAATGCATGCCCGGCGGCTTGTTGCGCCACTGCTTTTCCATGGCGCACTTGGCCGTTTCGCAACGGATTCCCTTCAGCATCAGCTTGATGCCTTCACGACGGCACAGCTTGCAGACCGGTCCCAGATAACGTCCCATGAATTACTCTCTTCTTCGAGCGACTGACATCAGCGGGAGGGCATCCTGCCGGCCGAGCCGGGACCTGGCCGATCCTCGCCGTCGTGACTGACTATCGAACGACTGACTATCGAACGTGACTGACTATCGAACGTGACAGACAATCGAACGTGACTGACTATCGGGTC
>JAGQOO010000222.1 GCA_020427345.1 Phycisphaerales bacterium
GGGCCCTTGCGTTCGCCGTGAGCGCGGGCGTGCAGATGGCCGCCTTCGATCGTCAAGCGGTTCTCGGCCCACAGCCCCTCCAGATGAATCAGCGCGCATTGCCGCTCGCAGAACAACAAATGCTGCAAAGCGGAGATGGGCAGGAGGTCGTCTTCGGTGAACATGAGACGCTCCACAAAACGGGGCGCGGGCGCAAACCCGCGCCCCGATCGCGATGGTTCGCTACACCCAATACTCAACCGTCACGCCGTTCGGCAGATCCGACTCATCCACGCGGATGTCGTAGTCCGCCGCCGCGCGGGGTGGCTTCGCGTGTTCGCCTTCATCCTTGCGGGCGATTTTCACACGGGCGAAGAGTTGATCCGAACGTGCGTTTCCGAGTTTGCTGTCATGCTTGAAGGCAATGCAGCGCACGGGGCGCATGTTGGCCCGAGCCGCCGACTTGTCGTGCTCAAACATCTGCCCGAGCGCTTCCTTGAGCAGCGCCAGGTCGTCGGTCGAAAACCCGGTCTGCTCGGCGAGGTGCGGGCTGATGTAGAGGTGACCGCGGTACAGGCCGTAGGGGACGGTGAATTTGCGGCCCATCGTGCGGTTGTCGCCTTGCTGCTTCTCGGCCTCCGCGGTCGTGGTGACCGCGCAACGCGTTACGGCGTGTTCGGCGGAGATAACCGGATCGACGCTGCGCGAAAAGCCGATCTGCACCGGGCCGCGCACCTGTCCGCAGTTGACATCCGTGCTCATCACGGCGCCGAACGTGCGAATGTCGAAGAAATTCCCGCACATCCACGCGGTAATTTCCCGCGCTTTCTTTTCATCCTTCGGCATCTTGCGCTTTTCCGGCTTCTCACCGACGGCCTCATACGCGCGGGCGTGCTGGTTGTTGAGCACGGCCTTTTCCTTGACGTAAATCTCGTGCGGTGGATTTTCTTCGTGCCGCAGGCCGACGTAGTTGCGCACCTTGCGCTTCAGACATACATCCGTAACAAGCCCTTGGCCGGTTTCCGGATCGACGCGCGGCAGATTGCCGGCGTCGGGGTCCCCGTTGGGGTTGCCGTCGGTGATGTCGAACAGGTAAACAATGTCGTAGCGGTTCTGAATCGGATTGCTCATGGGTTAGTTCTCCGTGTCGTCGGGGGTTTCGCTGTCTTTCTTGGAAGTAAACAGGTCGGTGCGCTGGTGGTAGTAGCCGAGGAAGAACAGACCCTGCTCGTCGAGCGGCAGGTGCGTCGGAAAACCCTCGGCCGCGTTGACGCGGTCGCAGATCTGCTGGATCAGCTTCTCACGCGCGATCTTCAGACCGCGCTTGTCCGAGCCGAGCTTGTCGAGGTGATGCGCGTGCAGCCGCAGCAATCTGGGAAAGGCCGCAACCGGGTTCGCCGACGCGGCGCTGAAGAAGCGATCCTTGATCGTGACATTGAGATCCGTTCCTAGCGCGTCTTCCTGCGTTTTTTCGAGGGCGGCAAAGAGCCGACCCAAGTGGTACGCGGGGCGCGGACAATTCTCATCGAGCGCCATTGCGATGCTCTCCTTTCGGTTCTTGATGCGGTATTCCCGCGTGAGATATGCCTTGATGAATGCTGCGCGCGTGTGACCCGTCCAACCGGTGGTTTGTCCGTCGACTCGAATGCGCCGAAGGATCGCCGCCGCGATGGGTCGTGGATACGGGCCGCCGGACAGGACCGCTTGGAGCAGGGCGCCGCTGGCATTGGGCTGAATGTCGGCGCGCTCGCGCGCCGTCTGGTCGATGACGCGTTGTATCGTGCTCGGCGGCATATTCGGCGGGGCGCCACCTAACTCCATGTCCGCCAGGTGCCGCCCAAGACGCTCCGCGAACTGCTGCACGGTCCCCGCCATCCAGAACCGCACCGAAATGCGGGCGGCGTTCGGCGAGAGACCGAGAACGTAGAACGGAGTTTTGCCCTCCTCGACTTCGACCCCGGCGGCCGCGCGTCTCAGGCGACCGAAAAAGCCCTGCAGCTTGTCGACCGTCCCGGCGTCTTCCGCTTCTTCGACCGTTTCAAACACAAACGGCAAGTCCTGCTCGAACGAGGTCGGCGACTCGCTCCAGAAAACAACCGTCGTATCGCCGAGGTGCACCTGGCGATCGCCGGCAGTCGTCAGCCGATTGAGCGCCGTGCAGTACTTGAAGGCGTCCTCGACGCCGACCGGCGCGTTGAAGGTCTGCGACTTGGAATACGACTCATACGCGTCACCATTGAACGAAACCAGCGTGGCGCCGGAGCTCTGAGCGCCGCGGACGCCTTTGATCTTCGGTTCATGCAGACGCGCGATTGGCTGCATGGCGCCGCTGATGAGCGAAGGGGCAAGCGGCGCGTCCGCGTCGGCGCTGCCGATCTGGGTCAGCCAGTATTTGCGGACCGCGGGGCGGTCGTGCATATACTCGGTGGGGCCCTGCACGCGAAAAACCCCGAACGCCGATGTAAGTCCAGCCAGATCAGCAATTTCCAAAGCACGTTCCGGAGTCCACGTCTTTAGAAATCGGCACACAGCCGAGTATGCCGGATCGTTGATCTCTGACTCGAGCGCGACATGCCGATCGCGAAACGCCTCGAACGCCTTGATCGTGCGATCCGGCTTCGGGTCGTCCACCTTGAAACCCAGCATGTACTGGGCGTTGTCCCACATGAACCCGGGATTGAGTCCCGAGCCCGATGACTTGGCCTGCCCCGGAACGACAAGCAGGCGGGGGAGCAACTTCCCGTTGCGCTCCAGCCGCTGGTCGCCAACCGCCGCCAGCTCGCCCTGCGGCGTAACAACGATTTCGAAGCTGATTTTCTGTCGGCTCGACCCAAACGGCGCAACGTCGCATTCCGGATCGCGTTCGAGGCGGTCGTAATATTCCGCCAGTTTCTGAAGAATCATGCGTGAACCTCCGCGGCCGTGAACGCCGGCACGTCGATCCCGCCATTGCGCATGACGGCGCGGAAGAAATGCGGCGTCATGGCATCGCCAAAGTCAATGTCGTGCAGCATGTATCCAAGGTCGAGTTCGGGGTTTTCCGCGTAGAAGCTGACCGGCATATCGCCCCCGTGCAGAGCGAACTGGCAATCGAACTCGCGGCAGCCGAGATACGGACGATGGAAGCACTGGCCCTTTTCGGCCCGGCGCTTGAACATCTCGATGTGCTTCTGCGCCGGCTCTGAAGCGTCGAGCAGGTCAAAACCCGCTTCGATCAGATAGTCGACGTTGCGCAGGATCGTCGCGGCCCGCTGCTGTCGCTCTTCTTCGATGTACAACCCCAGCGCGCCCTCGCCCGACTTCATCGCCTTGCTGACCGTGCCGGTCGGAATTCTGCGGCCCACCTCGTTACGGCGGATGTTCGTGAAGCGAATGGGGTTCAGAACGTGAATCCGCCGGACCACCCAGCGGATCTGCGGCTTCCAATAAATCGCTTCCAGGACGCCGCGCGCCGCGGACGGCGTCATCGCGTCATACGAGACGCGTTCGACCTTCATTTCGGGCCGCGTGAAACAGGCAAAGTCGCCCCACACACGGAGCCCGATGGCCGTGTTCATTGCAATCCTCCTTTCGAAATGGGTTCGTCAGATCACCAGTTGATCGGGTTCAAACCCTGACTGGTCGTGGCGTAAGCCAAGATGCGCATCATAGGCATTTGCGTTGGCAAGCACCCAGATGGACTCGTGGCATAGGGCAATCACCTGATTCTGCTGTAATTGCATGAAGATATGCGGGTAGACAGTGACCGTGTACCGCTGCAGCCGACGCCGAAACTCGCGGCCTGGCGGCTTCGACTTTTGTCTCAGTTCATCAATCAAGTTCCGCCCAATCTCGCCGTACGGCACGACGATGGCGTGCTGTGCGGCGTCGATCCACTCATACGCCTGCGCGGCCTCGCGGAACTGGAAGTGCAGGCCGTCGCTGCCGTAGGCGAACATCGGCATGATGTCCTTCTTGTCCCACTCGAGTTTGCGGGACCAGTACATCAGTTCGAAGTACTGTCGCATCGCCTCAAGCGAGAGCAGGTCATCGTGCTGTTTCGCGACTTCGCGCGTATGGTCCGGCGCCTGCCGCAGATGGCGCGGCTTTTCGTCCGTTTCAAAAATATAAACATCGCCGCGTTCCCGCCGGCCCTCACGGTTACAGCGGCCCGCCGCCTGCGTGATCGAGTCCAGGCCCGCCATCGTGCGGTACACGACGGGAAAGTCGATATCGACGCCGGCTTCGATGAGTTGCGTACTGATGACGCGGCAGGGCAATGGCGGCTGCGCGGACAGCCGCGCGCGAATCTCCGCCAGCACGTCGGAACGATGCGCCGGGCACATCTGCGCGCTCAAATGAAACAACCCGTCGCCGATGCCCGCCGCCGGACCGGCGCCGAACAGTTTCGCGGCATGTCCGCGCGTATTGACAACGCACAATACCTGCGAGTGTCTCGCAAGGCGCTCGATCAGCGCATCGTCGTCCAGCTTTCCAATGTTGTGCGCTTCTACCCGCCGGAGCGACGCATACAGCGCCGGCGGATCGCTCACGATCTCCGTCGCTCCGCTCAGGCCGATCGGAAAGCCGTCTCGGAGTTCGATCGCGGGCTGTGTCGCGGTACAGAGCACGATCGTGCATCCATAGTTGCGGCGCAACTCGTCAAGCATCACCAAAGTGGGGCGGAGGAGCTCGACCGGCAGGCTCTGGCATTCGTCCAGAATGATCACGCTGCGCGCTATACGGTGCAGCTTGCGGCATTGGCTCGTTCGGCTCGCAAACAGTGACTCGAATAACTGCACGTTGGTCGTGACAATCAGTGGCGCGTCCCAGTTCTCCGCAGCCAGCCGCCCCCAGCGCGTATCGTCATCCGGGTCAAGGTTGCTATGGTGTTCGAGCACGATGTAGGGCCCGAGCGACTCAAACACCCCTCGAAACACGTCGGCATTCTGTTCGATAATGCTGGTAAACGGGATCGCATAGATGACGCGGCGCAGATTGTGAGCCTGCGCATGCCGAAGCGCGAATGACAGGGATGAGAATGTCTTTCCGCCGCCCGTCGGAACCGTCAGCGAGAACAGCCCGGGCGCCGACGTCGCCATTTCACGGCAGCGGGAGAGCACTTCCGCGCGTGCTCGCGTGACAGGCGTATCCGGAGCAGCGGCGGTGAGTTGTTGGAGGCGCCCGTCCAGACGCGCGGCCAGGTCAGCAATGGGCCACTGCGTCGCGACACGATCCGATGCGCGATCGGGCGACATGAACGACTCCGTCGCCAGGAAGTCGGCATCGACGAGGCACGAGAACAACATCCGACAGAAGACAGACATTTGAAACATGCACCGCCGACGGTTTTTGTCCCAGTCGAATGCTGGTAGTTCGGGTGTGGGCAGGTTCAAAATGTGCTGAGGGGCCGCCGCGTAGTTTGGAATCTCCTTTACCAGACGGCT
>JAGQOO010000223.1 GCA_020427345.1 Phycisphaerales bacterium
ATTTTCTGGACCGGGCCTTGCACGCGGGGCGATTGCCGTTTCACGCGTGGATCAAGGCGATCGACGTCAGCAATGCGGGCGGTCCCGAAGACCCGTCGTTTATCAAGCTGATTACGATTAACCCCGGAAGTTATATCAACTGGGGGCTCGCGCCGGGGTCAGAATACAAAGTGGATATTTCAGCGTCGGAGAAGCTGAATGATCTTGGGCGGCTGTTCGAGTTGTTCGGGCAGACCCTGCCCGCCTATGGCCCGATTGACGTGCGCTTCGGGCTGAACATCGACGCGTGGCGCGAACTCGCCCCGCGCAACTGAGGTAACCCAAGATGGACGCGACGTCGTTTATTGACGCCCTCATGAACACCCTGCGGACAAGCCTGAACGCCAACTGGTCGTGGGCGCCCCCCGTCGGGCTCGGCGTCGCCGCGCTGTTCGGAATCACAATGCTCGCGCGCGGCGCTAAGCTTACACCCAGTCTCGCCGTCGGCGCCGTCGCGACGCTTGCGGCCTGGGCCGGGTATCACTTCGCGCCCGACGCGATTCAACCCTGGATCAGCGCCATCATTACTGGAGTAGTCGGCGGCGTGCTGGGCATCGTCTTCGTCCGCTTCTGGATGGCGACACTGGTCAGCGCCCTCTTCGTGACCGCGGCGGTCGGCGTTTACGGCTATCAGCTCAACAAGTCGCACCCGGACGTGTGGCAGGATTTCGAATCACGCCACTACAACCCTGAGTTGGGTGTAGCCACGTTGCGCTCGGTCGAGCCTGAGGGCGCCGTCGCGACTGCCGGGGAGAGCTGGATGACCCAGGCCGGCGAACTGTGGACGTATCTCGGGCAGAATGTCCCGAGTTTCCAGACCACATTCGTCGCCATCGCCCTGCTGACGTCCATCGCCGGACTGGTCTTCGGGCTTGTGCTGCCGGGCGCTTCGCGAGCGGTCTGGTCGGCTTCCATCGGCACGCTGATGTGCGGCTGCGGCGCCGTCGGCCTGTGCCAGATGTTCTGGCCAACGGCGTACGGCTGGATGATGCGCCAGGACAGCAGCGCGTGGTTCCTGGTCGGCGGGGTTTGGATGGCCGGTTTCATCTACAACTGGATGCAAACCCGAAAACGCAAAGCCGCCAAGAACGACGACGGCGAGGGCGAGCCGGCTGTGGCATAGGCGCCTGATCCGCGAAGTTCCGAATCAGCGACCACCGTCCCCGCGACGGCGGTCGCTTTTCTTTGCGCTAACCACCGAAAACCCGGGTGTTTACCCTAGGGCCTGTCCGGCGATCACATGAACGGCTCAGGCATTTCCCGGAAGGCGTTTTCAGGGGGTTGCCGGGATGGCCGAACAGGATTGCGCAGGAAGGGTTGACATCCTAACATTTGCCGTACATAATGCTGTTGATTCGTCGCTTTGAGCGGCGGATGCCGCCCCGTCAACCGGCGCCTGCGTTTCGGCCAGGGAATTGGTCGCCATGGATGGCGAGCCTACGCGCCACCTTCGATTTGTCGAGCGCGCCGCATTCGCGCGATCGACGCCGATCGAAGCAGGAAAGGAGTCGACGATGGCCGGATTTGACGGCGCTGTTGAGCGGGAAATGATCAGGATCCAGCGCGTTTTGCCTTTTTTCGGACCGGACGAGTTGAGCGGCTTGGCCGACTTCCTCGAGCGCCGCGCCGCATCGCGGATGCGGCGCCCTGCACGAAGTCCCGAATCTCCCGTTCGCTCGCGCCCTCGTACTCGACCTCCCAATCGCGCAGGCGGTTCAGGGCGCGCAGCCGGGCCGCGTCATCTTCCACCATAAGCAGCAGCCCCGCCGCGCACAGGCGCGCCACCCAGTGGCCGCTTTCACGGGCCTGCTCATACAGCGTCTTCAGCGCGGGTTCGACCTGAAAGTTGATCTGCGGGCGACGCGGGGCGGGCATGGACGACTCCCAGTGATAGGAATGATGTGATGTCTAGAAAGTCACGATAATCCGGAGCGGGGGCCGTGTAAAGCCCGAATCGCGAAATCGCGGACATCGCCGACGAATTGCCCCACACACCTCGATCGCCGCGCGCCCGGCGGGACGCCAACCCGCCGGCCGCGCGGTCCCGCCTTGCGCGGAGCTATCGAGCGCTATTGATCTGCTTCGGCCGTGGCCTTAGTAGAAATCGAGAGTCTGCCCCGTCTTTGTTAGGATGAGCGACTCGGCGAGAATGCTGCTGGCCACGCGCATGACTTCGTCACCTGGATTCCAGCCTGGGGGAACGGTCGCCCCAAAAGTCCATGTCGACCCATCTGACAATCGAAGCTGATTCGGAGCCGTGATTGCCGCAATCGTTGTTCGGATAGCGAAGCCAATGGACTTAACTTCGATGGGAGCCCAACGTTCTGCCCCCACAATTTCTGCGATCTCATTCAGCGAGGTTTCCAAGCGATATGTCTGCAGGAACACACTGTCCCCAGTGTGCAGTCGCCCAAACTCCGCGATGTCGTTGGGAGTTGGCGTCAGCTTGAGCGTCCACGCAGAATAGTCGCTCAGCACAACTATTCCAGTATCACCCTTGACTAAGACTTTGTCTGCCTCACCCTGAAGCGTCTCTTTGAGGGCGTTCCCGTTGGTGCCAATAAGGGAAACTGAACGGAAAATCGAGTCGCCCTTAAGCTCCACATTTCCATCGATCTGATCCGCGACGACGTATATCCAAAGCCCCGTGCCATCTGCAAGTTCGCCAAGCGCCCCAAGCGCTTCAGCCTCGTCAATCTCAAAGCGAAATACGAGCAGAAAGTCGTTTGACGCTGTTTGCACACTGCCAATTACGCGGCTCTGAAAGTTCTCGAAAGCGACCGTACTCGTCGCGCTTGTGGGGGGTACCACGAATACCCCGTATATGACGCCGGCGGCGTCTAGGAACACCTGCGAAACCAAAGTCCCCGCCGGAGCGGCAAAGTCATCGACTGAGGTGTTAGCCCCTGAGGGTAGTACGAGGCGAAAGTTATCGTCATGCACAACTCTTGCGGGGTCCGTCAAAGACCGACCCGATTTCGCGAATACGAAAGAAACCCGGTCGCCGTGTCGGAACAGGAATACCAAATCCCCATCTTTGACGGACTGCGCTATGGTCGTCCCAACGATCCACGACGTGCCATCCGAAAGATCGATTGACTCTCGCCCAACAGCCTCGATACTCAGTTCCGTGGCAGTTCCAACCTTGTACATCTCGACGGGCGTCCAATGCCCGACGTGAAGCAACGCACCCGCCTCCGCTTCGCCCGGGTCCGAAAGGACCTGCGCCACCACACCATCGTTGACATTCCACGAGTCCAGTTCGGATGCCTCGGTGAACGTGTTGTCCGAATACAACGACCACACGCCGCCGTCGCTAAGCACAATCACGTCATCGCCTACATGAGCTAGTACCTGCGGAGACAGCGCAGCCCAGCGATCCTGCAACGCGTAACCGTCCGTTTGTTCGAGGCTGATTGACGCAAAAACGCTCACGGCAATGAGTTCATCCGCCCCCGTTATGACGGGCGCCGCGACTTGCACAACGAGCGTACTCCCATCCGACAGCACACCAACAGCCGCTTGGGTCTCGAAACTGAATCCACCCTGTGTAGCTAGCCGTCCAACCAGAAGAAAATCACCTGAGGCAGTGGTTACGGCCCCAGTAATGCGCTGGTCAACTTCCTCGAGCGCAGGGACGCCACCTACTCCCGTGATTACCTGCACCGTGATGGCTCGTGCACCGCCATCCTCCAGATAATAGCGCCAATAGGTTACTCCCGGGTGCGGGCTATCGGTTTCACGCAAAGTCAGCCCGTTCGGAAGGGCAAGGCTAAACCCAGGACCCTTTAGCAACTCGCCACCCGTCGTCGGGCCCTCGGCGCCAGGCTCGCCTCGTTGACTATCTCCCTGACCGTCTGTTGGTGAAGGACAGCCGCCGACCAATACAGCGAGTATCGTCGAAAGAAAGACTGCCGCGCGAAACATGGCTATCTCCAAAGCATGTAGACCAAACCATGAAGTGTTTAGGTGAGACTAGGCTACATCGCCATCAACGCTAGAGCAACCCTAATGAGGAGTTGAGGCGCACAAAAAAAGCCCCGCGGGTTTCGCGGGGCTGAAGTCTCACATTGGTGTCCCGGCGTATTCGCCGAAACCGCGTATTAGCGCTTCGAGAACTGGAAGCGGCGGCGGGCCTTGCGGCGGCCGTACTTCTTGCGTTCGACGATGCGGGCGTCGCGCGTCAGGAAACCGCGATCGCGGAGCGTCGGCTCGTAGCGGCCTTCGGCCAATGACAAGGCGCGGGCCACGCCCATGCGGATCGCGCCGGCCTGGCCGGTCGAGCCACCGCCGTGCACGTTGATGTGCACGTTGAACGCGCCATCGGTGTTCGTGGCGATGAACGGGTCGCGCACGGCGTTCTGGTGCTCCGGCAGCGCGAAGTACTTGTCGATCTCGCGCTTGTTGATCAGCACTTTGCCCTTGCCGGCGCCGGAGGGGGTCAGCTTCACGCGGGCGATCGACGTCTTGCGACGGCCGGTGCCCCAGAATTCACCCGTCGAGGGCGGCGGCGGAAGCGGCTCAGCGGGCTTGGCCGCCTTTTCAGCCTCCAGCCGGGCCTCCTCGCGCTCACGGTCATGGTCGCGATCCCGATCACGCGGACGTCGTTCGTATGCCAACGCTTCGTCTCCGAAAAATCCGGCGCGCCTCGCGCCTCGGTTGTTCCGTGTTTAGTTCGGCAGCGGAATCGGCTGCTGCGCCTGGTGATGATGTTCCGTGCCGTTGTACAGCTTCAGCTTCTTCAACATGTTGACCGCGAGTTTGTTCTTCGGAAGCATCCGCCGGACGGCTTCCTGCAGAATCCGCTCAGGATGGCGGTTGCGCTGCTGCGCCAACGTGGTCTCGCGCAAGCCGCTCGGGTAGCGCGAGTAACGCTGGTAGACGATTTCCTCGTCTTTCTTGCCGGTTACTCTGATCTTGTGCGCATTCAGCACAATCACGTGGTCGCCCATGTCGACATGCGGCGTGAACGTCGGCTTGTGCTTGCCCATCAGAACAGTGGCGATGCGAACCGCCAGGCGGCCCAACACCTGGTCCGTCGCGTCGACGACATACCAATCCGGATCACGATCCGCCGGCTTGGCGAGGTAACACTTGTTTGCGGTCTTCATCTGCGCCCGTTTCGAGTTCGGTAATACGTTCGCCCTGATTGCCCCGCCGTAACGGGAATCCGATAGTATAAAGGCGTCTTCAGGGGCGTCAATGGGGGCGCCCGTGGCCGACGCCGCAAGCCCATAACCCCCTGCCGCGATTGCACTTACACGGCATTTTCGCCCGGAGCCCG
>JAGQOO010000224.1 GCA_020427345.1 Phycisphaerales bacterium
AATGTCGCAGCGAGCCGCTTTGACGAGTGGCGCCGCACGCCGGTGGTCGAGCGGGCGGATGTGCTGACGGATGTTGCGCGGCTGATGCTGCGCGACCGCTTCGAACTCGCGGCGATCGCGTCGTTTGAGTGCGCCAAACCGTGGCGCGAGGCGGATGCTGATATCGCCGAGGCGATCGACTTCTGCAACTACTACGCGTGCGAGATGCTGCGCTTGTCCCGCGGCACGCGCCGGCGTGACGTGCCCGGCGAGACCAACGAGTATTTCTATCGCCCGCGCGGCGTCGTGGCGGTGATCGCGCCGTGGAACTTCCCGCTCGCGATTCTCACCGGCATGACCGCTGCGGCGCTGGTGACGGGCAACACGGTCGTGATGAAACCCGCCGAGCAGTCGCCGGTGATCGCGTATCGTCTGATGGAGTTGTTCGAGGAAGCGGGACTGCCCAAAGGCGTGCTGAACTATGTGCCCGGACCGGGCGAAGAAGTGGGTGACGAGCTTGTCCGCCATGCGAACGTGGCGATGACCGTGTTCACAGGGTCGCGCGCCGTCGGCACGCATATCAATCGCGTGTGCGCAGACATCCTCACCGATCAGCCCGGCATCAAGAAGGTGATTGCCGAGATGGGCGGCAAGAACGCGACGATCGTCGATTCCGACGCCGATCTCGATGAGGCCGTAAAAGGCGTGTTGCACGCGGCATTCGGTTACGCGGGGCAAAAGTGCTCAGCGTCCAGCCGCTGCATCGTGCTGGATGCCGTGTATGACCGTTTCGTGCGGCGCTTGGTAGAGGCGGCTCGGTCGTTGCAGGTCGGTCCCGCGGATGATTGCGGGACTTTTGTACCGCCGGTGATTGACGAGGAATCGTACGAGCGGTGTTTGCGGTACATCGAAATCGGCAAGGGTGAGGCAAAGCTCGCGCTGCAGTCGGATACGTCCGGCCTTGTCGCGGAAACTGGCGGTTACTACGTCGGCCCGACGATTTTCCTCGATACGCCGCCGGAGGCGCGGATCGCGCAGGAGGAGATTTTCGGCCCGATTCTGGCGGTGATCCGCGCTCGCGACATTGCGCATGCGATCGAGATTTACAACGGCACCGAATACGCGCTGACGGGCGGTATCTTCTCGCGGAGCCCCGCACATATCGAACGGGCCCGCGAGGAGTGCGAATGCGGAAACTTCTACATTAACCGCAAGATCACTGGCGCGCTCGTGGACTTGCAGCCCTTCGGCGGATTCCGCATGTCCGGCATGGGCAGCAAAGCGGGTGGGCCGGATTATCTGCTGCAATTCTGTGAGCCGCGCACGGTGACGGAGAACACGATGCGCCGCGGCTTCGCGCCGAGTGAAAAGGTCGCGGAAACGTTGCGGGCATGATGCTTGCGAGCGCGGCATGAGCGACGCCGGGCCGGGCATTTGGCTCGCGATCGAAACGGCGGCCCGTATCGGCAGTGTCGCGATCGGCGCTTCGAACGACGCGGGCGGCGTCAGGATGATCGCGGGACGCCAACTCCAATCGGCTCAGAGATACACGACTGAGCTACTGCCGTCGATTCGCGACTTGCTCTCGGAACATGGCTCCAAACCAGCGGACATCGCAGTTGTGTGCTGGTCGCGCGGGCCGGGCAGCTTTACGGGATTGCGCGTCGGAGCGACCGTCGCGGCGATGCTGCGTTCGGCGACCGGCTGTCACGTGATCGGCGTGCCGACACCGGCGGCTATGGCGCTACGGGCGCTGCGAGACTGCGGGGCGCGCGGCGTTGAGGCGCCGAGTTTGATCGTCCCGCTAATGAATCTGCGCGGCGGACGGTTTGTCGCCGGAATCTATGAGCGTTCCGCCGATTTGGTTCGAGAACGCGTCGCGCCGTTAATGGTCGAACTGAATTCGTGGCTGGACTCGCTGTCGGCGCCCGTCCTGTTTACGGGTGAGGGTTGCGAGAAGTCGCCTGAGTTGTCGAGGTGGGGGCAGGTGGCTCCTCCGTCGGCGTGGCATGCGACTGCGGCCGAAGTGCTGGCGGTAGCGGCGGACCGGGCCGCGTCGGGGCGATTCGACGACCCTGGCGATATCACTCCACTCTATCTGCGGCCGCCGGAGTGCGAGGAGGTTTACGAGGCGCGACGGGCGGCGGCGCGGGCGCGGCGCGGCGAGTAAGGCGAGCGACGAGCCGCGCGATACAATCAATAAACGTGGGGAATTGGCTCCCACTTTGAGTTCAAGACTACGGCGATCTGATGACGAAACACGCTTGCTGCATATCGGCGATTGCGATGACTCTGGCCTTGGTTGGCTGCGAAAACCGACCACCGGCTCCTGCGCCGGTCGAAGACTCCCGACCGGCGGCGCCGATTGACGCCGCTCCCGCAGCCGCGGTCGAGCCATCAACGACGCTCGACAAGCCGACGACAGACGACAAATCGCAAGGCACACCTCCCGCTGCGCCGTCGACCACCGGCGCCAAGCCGCCGACCTTCGGCGCCTTCCCCGGCGGCGTGGACAATCGTCCCAAGCAGGTCCCCTCGCAGGGTGGCGGCTTCATACCCGCGTCGCTCTTGCAGGTGCAGGATGCGCCGCCTGCTGAAGATGACCCGACGGGTGAGTTCAAGACCGTGACGTTCAAGCAACTGGCGGGGTTTCCGTACTACAGCTTCGGCGTGCCGGAGTTTGAGGATGTCGACCTGACCGAGACGGGCATCAATCGGATCCCCGACAACATTCAGCAGCTCGACGGCCAGAAGATCGCCGTCGCCGGTTTCATGATGCCGCTGGAGATTCGGAACGGGCGTGTTCGCGCGTTCCTGCTGATGCGCAATCAGGCGAGTTGCTGCTTCGGGGCGCCGGTCAACATGAACGAGTGGATCGACGTGTCGATGGCGGATGACCATTGGGCGGACTACACGATGGATCGCCCGGTAACGGTGCGCGGCGTTGTGCGGGTCGGCGAAACCAAGAACGAAGACGGTCTTGTGCTCAGCCTGTATCGCATGACCGACGTTGAGTATCTCCGCATCCCGTAACCGCCTCCCGCGCGGGTCGCATTTCGCCTAAAGGGGCCGACGATTGAACAGGCCGCGTTCAACCTGCCTCGCGGTCGCACTCGTCGCGACGATTCTCTTCCAACCCGGCGCCCGCGCGCAGGTCACCGGCGCGCAGGTACGCGACGCGATCGCTGACGCGGTCCGGCACCTGAAAGCTCGGCAACAACCCGACGGTTCCTGGCGCTCGCGCGATCGCTACGAGCACGGCTACACCTGCCTTGCGACGCTGGCGCTGCTGCTCGCTGGCGAAGCCCCGACATCGCCGCCGATGGCGCGAGCGTTGAACGTGATCGCCCATGCCCCCGATGAGTACACCTATGTCGTCTCGTTGAAAATCATGGCGCTCGCGCAAGCTGATCCCGAAAAGTACAAGGAGGACATCGAACGCAGCGCCCGCTGGCTGATGCGCGCTCAGGACGAAAGCGGACTGTGGAGTTACCAGCTCAACCCTGTGAACTACGATCACTCGAACTCCCAGTTCGCGTTGCTCGGCCTCAATGCCGCCGCGCAAGCGGGCGTAAAGGTCCCCGCAGGTGTCTGGCAAGCCGCGCGGCGGCGCGTCCTGACCACGCAGAACAGCGACGGCGGCTGGAGCTACACATTTCGAGGCTCCAGTTACGGCAGCATGACGGCGGCCGGCGTCAGTGATCTGCTCATTCTCGGTGGCGCCGTCGTCAGTCCGGTCGAACGCGGCGTTCGCAACGGCGTCGCGCCGGGATGTGGGCGCTATCGTGAAGACAAGCCGCTGCTCAATGGGTTGCGTTGGCTCGGGCGCGAGTTCAGCGCGATTCAAAACCCCGGCCACGGCCGATCCAACCTGCACTACTGGCTCTACGCGGTCGAGCGATGCGGCATTCTCAGTGGGCTGCAGATGCTCGGACGGCACGACTGGTATCGCGAGGGCGCCGCCAAACTCGTCAGCGACCAGCGCGCCGACGGCGGATGGGGAACGATCGAGAACACCTGTTTTTCGATCATGTTCCTCGCCAAGGGCCGCAAGCCGTTGCTCGTGCAGAAGCTGCAATGGTCGGCGGATGACGATTGGAACCCCGACCGCAATGATCTGGAACATCTGCTCGACCGCATCGGCGACAAACTCGGCGAGCCGATGAGTTGGCAAAGTGTGCCGTTCGATGCGCCGCTGGAGCGCTGGCTGGCGGCGCCGCTGCTATACATGCAGGGCCACAAGTTCCCGGAATGGACACCGAACCAGCGCGAAAAAGTGCGACAGTACGTCGAGCAGGGCGGCACGCTGTTCCTCGAAGCGTGCTGCGGGCGCGAGGATTTCAGGAATGGCGCCGAAGCGTTTCTCGCCGAGACGTTTCCGCTGACGCCGCTGCACGAGCTCGACTCCGGCCATCCGGTTTATCACGCGTATCAGGACGTGGCGCCGGCCGGGCTGATGGGGGTCGATGTCGGCTGTCGCACGAGCATCATCTACAGCCCGTTCGATCTTTCATGCCATTGGGAGCAGGCGAACATTCCGCTGCTTGGCGAGCGCGCGTTTGATCTGGGGCTCAACATCGCCGCCTTCGCGACCGGGCGCAGGCCGCTGCGCGATCGGCTGGACCTGGTGAAAGTCGCCGAGCGCGAGGACATCAACGAGCCGCCGCCGCCGGGCGATCCGCTGGTGCTGGCGCAGGTGGAGTATCACGGCGACTGGCAGCCGGACCCGCACGCGCTGGCGCACTTCGCCGAGTATCTGAACGAGCAGGCGGGGCTGCGTGTCGCGGCCAGCGCCCGGGCGACGCGGCTGACGCCGGAAGAACTGCCCCGCGCGCCGTTTCTGTACATGACCGGCCATTACGCGTTTGAATTGTCGGGCAAGGAGCGCGCCGCGCTCGCCGCGCACCTGCGGCGGGGCGGGTTCCTGTTCGCCGACGCGTGTTGCGGCCGGCGGGAGTTCGACGCGTCGTTCCGCGCGATGCTGCGCCAGGTGGCGCCACAGGGTGAGCTGCGCCGGCTCGAGCCAACGCATCCGATCTTCAGCGGCTCGCCGGGATTTCGCATCGAATCCGTCGGCTATCGGGCGGCGGCGCTGGCGGAGAATCCGAACCTGAGCCGGCCGGAATTGTGGGGGCTGGAGACCGATGGACGCCTGGCGGTCGTCTACAGCCCTTACGGACTCGGCTGCGGCCTCGACGGCCACGCGTGCTACAACTGCCGCGGCATTCTGGAAGCGGACGCGCGCCGCATGGCGACGAATGTTGTGTTGTATGCGCTGACTCGGTGAGAGGTGTTAGCCGCGCAAGGAGCGCGCAAACGCG
>JAGQOO010000225.1 GCA_020427345.1 Phycisphaerales bacterium
TGGGCCGGGCTACCGATGGTGACGAAGGCCGCGGCGTCGCGTTCGACGTCGAGACCGTCCACCAGGGTGAGCCCCAGTCGCTTGGCCTTCTCGAACGAGGAACGGTCGAGCTGGTCTCGCGCCTCCATGCTGAACGAGGTGTCCAGAGCGACGATGACGGTCCGCGAACCGCCGCTGACCGTGGCGAAGAGCCCATCGCCGGGCGCTCGCGGGTTGGCGAAGGCCAGGGCCAGGAGCAGCAGGACCGCCATGCGCAGCAGCATCAGGAGAAGGTTTTCGAACCGCAGTCGGCGTCTGATCTTTTTGACCGCGCGGTTCAAGAACTCCATGGCCGCCCAGGGCACCCGTCGATAGCGACGACGTGACAGAAGATGGATGATGAGCGGCACGGATGCCGCCATGGCCCACCAGAGCATCGAGGGTGAAGCGAAGAGCGAGGACAAGGGTCAAGATCCTCCGGGGGTCACCGTGTTCCCGCTCGGGCGGCGAGATAACTCGAAAGTGCGACGTCGAGGGGTCTCGACGTGTCCAGGGTCACGTAATCCATCTGGTTGGCCATGCAGGCACCCTTCACCGACTGGCAGAAGCCCTCCATCTCGGCGAGGTAGGCCTCGCGGAGGGCCCGCGGGTCGGCGAGGAGATGATCGGAAACCTCCAGGCCTTCGAAGCGGGTCATGCGGTCGAAGGGGAACTCGAGCTCGGCGTGATCGAGCACGTGGAACACGATCACGTCGTGTCCCTTGTGCCTGAGGTGTCGCAGGGCCTTCATCAACGAGAGCTCGCTCGTATCCAACAGGTCGGAGAGGATGATCATCAACGACCGCTGTCGCACCCGCTCGGCCAACTCCTGCAGCAGGCCTCCCACGTCGGTCGTGCCTTCCGGCTCGGCCTCGGAGAGGGTGCGATAGATGTCGCGCTGGTGCAGCGGGTTGTTGCCCGGCGGAATGAACTTCCGGAGCTTTTCATCCCACAGCACCAGGGCCACGGCATCCTGCTGCGAGGTCACCAGGTGGGTCAGCGCTGCGGCGACGTACTTCGCGTACTCGATCTTGCTCACGCCGTCGGACGCAAAGGCCATCGACTTGGAAGCATCGAGGATGATGTAGGCCTTGAGGTTGGTCTCCTCTTCGTACTCCTTGATGTAGAAACGATCTACGCGCCCGAACACGCGCCAATCGATGTAGCGAATGTCATCGCCCGGCGCGTATTGGCGGTGTTCAGCGAACTCCACGCTGAAGCCGTGATACGCGCTGCGGTGCAGGCCGGAGATCGCGCCGGCGACAATCGCCTTCGCGCGCAGCTCCAGCCCGCGCATCGCCGCGATTGTTTCAGGATCTAAATACTTCGGCGACGCCGGCATTCTTGCTCTCGGTCAGTTCGGCGGGTGAGAAAGAGTCCAGAATGTGCTCGATGATCGCGTCAGCGTCGTAACCCTCGGCCTCGGCGGCATAGTTGGTCAGAATGCGATGGCGCAGCACCGGCCGCGCTAATGCCCGAATGTCGTCGGTCGAAACGTGCTTACGCCCGTGCATCACCGCCCGAGCCTTGCCGCCCAACAGCAGGAACTGCACCGCGCGCGGGCCCGCGCCGAACGTGATCAGGCGATTGACGAGTTCGAGTCCCGGCCGCTGCGCGTATCCATCATCCGAAACCGCGCGCTCGCCGGACTGATTGTCGCGCGGGCGATTGAAATGCGACGGGCGCGTCAAACGCGTCAACTCAAGCGCATAATGCACGACACTCGGCGCCGCCGGCACGCGGCGGACGACATCCTGCAATTGCAGGATCTCCGCTCCTGCAAGAACCGTCTTCAATTCCGGCGCCGCGCCGCCCGTCGTGCGCTCGGCAATCTCGTACTCCTGCTCGTAACTGGGGTAGTGCACGAAGATCTTGAACATGAAACGGTCTTCCTGCGCTTCCGGCAGCGGGTATGTCCCTTCCTGCTCGATGGGGTTCTGCGTGGCGAGCACAAAGAACGGCGCTTCAATTTCGTGGCGAACACCGCCGACGGTCACGTGCCGCTCCTGCATCGCCTCCAGCAGTGCGGCCTGCGTCTTGGGCGGCGTGCGGTTGATCTCGTCCGCCAGAATGACATTCGCGAAAATCGGCCCGGGCAGGAAGCGGAACGCCCGCTGCCCGGTCCGGCGATCTTCCTGAATCACTTCGGTGCCGGTGATGTCCGACGGCATCAGGTCGGGCATGAACTGAATGCGGTGGAACTTAAGGCCGAGGCAATGCGCCAGGCTGGAGATCATCAGCGTCTTCGCAAGCCCCGGCACGCCTTCAAGAATGATGTGGCCGCGGGCAAACATCGCCACCAGCATCAACTCGATCACATCGTCCTGTCCAACAATGACCTTCCCCAGTTCCGCACGAATGTCATGGTACGCGCGATGCAGCCGCTCAACGGCGGCTACGTCGTCCATCGGCGGCTGAGGCGAATTCGTTGTCGCATCACTCATATCGCTCTCCACTCAGGGCTACTGCCCCGGCTAACGCTGCATGATCGGGAGGTTCTTATACGGCAATTGCAGAATCAGCAACGCGACCGCCGTCCCATAGGTCTCGCCAACGTGGTCGCCATCCCACCATCCGTCCGGCGCCTGCATCTGAATCAGCCGCTCCCTCATGTCGTCAAAGTACGGCTTCCACTTGGCCTCGCCGGATAGATACACCGCCTGGGCAAGGTACAGATGCGCATAGAAGTAGTGCCCGAAGGACCTTGCTCCGAGCGCGCCGCGCGCAGACAACGTCTCGTCGCAGAACTTCATCGCCTTGACCGCGTGCGGGTCGTCGTACTGACCCGCGTTGTAATAGCACACGACCGCCGCCGCCGTTATCGCGGGCCGGCTCGGGCCGTTGTCGCTGACCTGATAGCGTATGCCGCCGTCAGGATTAGCGGAGTCGATGAGGTACTGCATCGCGCGATCCACAACGCGCTTCGGCACGGCGATGCCGGCATTGCGCGCGGCCCGCATTCCCTGCACCTGCGTTACGGTCACAGAACCCTCATCCCGATTCGCGTCCGGCGTATACAACCATCCGCCGGCCGGGCTCTGGCTGCGGCCGGTCAACTCGACGCCGCGCTGCAGCGCCTGACGAATCTGCGCCTGCCGCCGCGGATCCTCCTCCATGCCGTAACATTGCGCCAGAAACAGCAGCGCAAAGCCATGGCCGTGCATGCACTGGGACTCTTCTTCGAGCTGCGCGATCAACCCGTCCGGTCGGGCGCTCTTCAGGATGAACGTCAGGGCGGCGCTCACATTGCGCGCGTAGGGTCCTTCCGTCGGGGTACTGCCCGACGCCAGCAGCGCCAGCCCCGACAACGCCGTCATCGCCGTGGGGTAACCGCCGGTCGACCCGTTCGTGCGCCAGCTTCCGTCGCGATTCTGCGAGCGGGCGAGGTAGCGCAGGCCCTTCTCGATCGCCGAGCGCGCCCGCGCGTCGATCTCGGACGGTTGACTTGGAGGCAGCGCGGCCCCTCCGGACTCTCCGGTCGACGAGGTCTGTCCAAATGCTGGCACAACCGCGCTGAACGCCACCAGCGCCACCACCCAGCCGACGCCCCTTTTTCCCCTGGAAATCATCATGGCGAGCGACTCAAGGAAGAAATCCCATACGCGAATACGCGGTTACCGACCTGAACCAGAACCCGCGTCGGCGTCGCCAAGAGTCGAAGCTCCGGGTAACTGTCTGATTCGGTCCTGGGCGGCTGCTGATCTGCCGCCACAACGTCCACCAGCGCTTCGCCGGTTTGCTTGTCGATCAGCACGATCCGCGGCTCGTACACAAACCGCGGACGAATGCCGAACGTAGCCTGGCCGGGCTCACTCGGGCCGATCCGCAACACCGGCACATACCGCTCGCTGGCGACGAGTTGTGTCTCGTTGATGGGGACGAAGCTCCGCACAGCGGGCGCGGCGAGACGCGTCGCGCTGTTGGTCGGATAGATCGACACTCGTACAATCGTGCCCTGATCGTCATCAATCGCCCCGTCCTCACCCGGCAGCAACCCCGCCACGAGCAGTCGATCGCCGCTCACCGCCGCCGCGGTAACGATACCGAGCGAATCGAGCCGCTTTGGAAACACATCCGCGCCGTCCGAAAGATCGATGACAATTCCCGTGTCACCCTGCTCTGAAGTCAGAACCGCCCAATCGGAATCAGCGATGGGAGCGAAGCGCGGCAACGCGTCATGGCGCGACCACAACTCAGCCCCTGTGCGCGGATCAATCGCGTGGACGCCAGTCGCCGACCAGATCAGCAAGTGGCTCCCCACCGTTTCCAGCCGCTTGATTCCACCATCAAGCGTCAGGGCCTGCGCCTCGGCGCCATCGGTTCCGCGCACGATGCGAACCGTTTCGTCCGAAGTCAACACCGCGACATCGCCTGCGATCGGCTGCAATGCCAGCAGCGGCGCGGGGAACCGACGGCGCCACCGCGCGCGTCCGTCAGTCCAGTCGCGCATTTCAACCACGTCAGTTTCAACCCCGATCGCCACGCCCGCATCAACGCACGCCGAAAGTCGCAGGAAACGATCCGGCGGCGTCATCAGGTCGGCGGTTGGAATGTCCCACAATCGCTTGCCGCCGTCGCGCTCGGGACCAAGCCCCAGGCAGACCAGGCCGCCGCGCACCGGTACAGCCGCTAGACGCTTGTGGACCGCGGCGCTCCATACGGCCGGCGCCTCCGATGTGGCTGCGCGCAATTCGCGCTCACGCCCGAGTTCGATGTTCTGCCGCTGCACGCGCGGGTCGTTCAGTGCGTCAGGCGTAGTTGTTAGTGCCGGTCCGCTGGAATCACACCGGTGCAGCGCCAACGTAAAGGCGTGCCGATTGCGAACGAGTTTCCACGGTCGCAGCAAATCAGGCAGGTTGCGCTGGTCGATTACGAGTTCCGAATCCGATAGTTCCCATTGCCGGGCGAGTTCTCGGGAAAACGGCACACCGCGCGACTGCTCCAGCTTCAACGCCGCGATTTGAATCGATTCCAGCAGGTCTTCTTCATCCAGCTTGCTCTGCACGTCAGCCGGCGCATCAGTCGATTGCGTCACGCGCTGCCACTCGTCGCGCTCGACCGCCGCCTGATCCAGATCCCCCAACGCCACCGCGACTTCCCAACGCCGCAATTGCACGGCGCGCCTCGACTCAGGTGGCGTTTCATCCGCCGTCGCGAGTCGCGAGGCCACAAGTTCCGGCGCCGCGTCGCTCAGCGTCAGTCTTACGCGCAGCAAGCGACGTTGCTCAGGATCCGCAACGGCCTCAAGCAGCCGCAT
>JAGQOO010000226.1 GCA_020427345.1 Phycisphaerales bacterium
GACGACCGAGGACTTCGAGCGGCTGGTCAGCCTCGGCGTGTTCAACAGCGCGCTGATGAATGACGCGGTCTGGAAGTTCCGGCGCTACGAGGACGCGAGCCTGCGCTATATGGGCGTCAGCCGCCACAAGGGCTTGGACGTGGGCCTGTTCGATACGACGCTGAGCGAAGAGGACTTTCAGGCGACGTTCGAGGGATTGGCGCCGTAGCGCGTTCAAGTCGAAACGAGGGAGTTACTTTGACTGCGGCCCCTTGGCGAATGGAAAACAATCCCGAACCTGAACGAAGCACGCCCGCTTCGGGCGCCTTCTATCTGTTCGTGCAGGCCTGTTGGTACGCCGGATGCCCGGGGCATGGGCGCGAGGGGATTCCCCGGCCGCTCGATGCGTGGCGGGCCTTCCTGACCGAACTGAACCGTGTGGTGGATCGCGTCTATCGCCACGGGGATACGGCGCTAAAGAATCAAGCCGCCGACCTAGAAGAGCGAGCGCGTCCGTTTCGGCGCTTGGCGGAAGTCGCCGAACGCGCGCCGACTACCAAACGAAAAGCCGACTGGTCGAAATGGGAACGCGACTTCCGAAAGCGCTATGACGGCTGGCTCGAATTTTCGTCGGCCATCCAGATGTTCGAGAAGAAAGCGGATGGCGTTACCGATTCATCGCCGAACGCCGACCCGATCGCGCTGCTCCCGATGGCGGCGGACATTCGCAAGCGCCTGCGCGAACTGGAGTTCACCGGCGCGGTGGCGCTGCGGATCAGTTTTCAGGGGCCCGGGCCGCGGGAGCCGCGCATCGCGCCGCCGTTCAATTCGATGGACTCAACCGCCGATGCGGTGCTGGCGTGGGGAATGCCGGACCTAAACGGCGAGTCGCTGATTGTCGAGTTCACCGGCGCCGCGGACAGAATCGAGACGCTCAACGCGATCGCGACGAACGCAGCCCAATTGCTACTTGGCATCGCCGACGAGGCCAAGGCCCTGGAACAGTGGTGGCGGCTGCTGGCGGATCGCGGGTGGTCGGCGGGGCTCCCGACTTTCTCTGAAAAGCTGGTTTGGCTGGACCAGCCGGGCGTGACGACGCCGAGGGTCGATCTGGACAATCCGCCGAACGCGTGGCTGAGCAATGTGACGAACGCGGCGAAGGCGTGCCTCGCGCTGTTTGAGGAATACGCGGCATGCCGGGGCACAGCCGCGGGCGCGACGGCGAAGGGGGCGATTGAGCGGCCGACGTGGGAAGGGCTGACGGACTTGCCCCGGAGAATACTGAAAGCGATACACGACCTAGGCGCGCTCACGATCGACACCAAACAAACCGCGAATGAGATCGCCCTGCATTGCGGGGAAGACTCGGAGAATAGCTTCAAGCGCCCGCTATCTAGCTTGGTAAAGTCGGGACTGCTGGAGAGTCGCCGGCAAGGTGGCTATTGGCTGACCCGACTGGGGCGCGCGCTCGTAGAAGCGGCGAGGGCGACGTAGTGCGCACCACGGAGCACCACAAAGACACTGACTGACGGGGAGCGAGTCGCCATCCTATTCGTGTCAGCGGGCCCGGATGGCCCGCCTAGTCGCGAACAGGAGTCTTCCCTAATGTCTCGAAACGCTGCCGAAAGCCCCGTGCTGCTCGACGTGCACGGCGTCGCCGCCCTGCTCGACGTGTCGCCGCGTTCCGTTTTTCGCCTCGCCGACGCGGGCATCTTGCCGCCCGGCACGAAGCTAGGCGCACTTCGGCGGTGGCCGAAGGCGGACATCCTCGCATGGGTACAAGACGGTTGTCGGCCGGTCCGCACGATCGCCTCGCGGCGGGCGTAGCGCGTGGCGTTTATCGTCTCCAATTGGGTTCGCGATCACTGCGCGGCGACGGGGGCCGATCTGACGCTGCTGCTCACGCTCGCGACCTACGCTGACGCCGAGGGCGTATGCTGGCCCGGCGTCGGGACGCTCGCGAAGAAACTCGGCCGGACCCGGCGGGCCGTGCAACTCGCGTTACGCCGCCTGGAGCGGGCGGGCGAGATTGTGACGGCGCGCGGAGGCGGATGCGCGGCTGGCGGCTACGGTCGCTCTTCGGTCTATGTGATCGTTTGCGGGCGCGAGCGCGATGCCTGTGATTCCCTCGCGCACGGCGCGCTCACCGATCGCCGGAAGGGCGCAGCGGATTGCGCCTTTCGGTCTTGTTCGAAGGGCGCAGTCGCCGACGGACAAGGGCGCAACGTGACGCCCGACAACGGCGCAACGGAAGGGCCTGGAACGGCGCAACCGGCTGCGCCTGAACAGTCACAGACCCGTCAAGGGAACCGTCAACAGAACAGCGCTGCGGATGCGCTGCGCGATGAATCTGCCGCTGCCGCTGTTCCTTCTAGGGGAGGGGATGCGAAGCGGGCTGCGTTCGCTCAGGCAGTCGCGCACGCCAATCGCTCCAACGGGTTTCGCACGCCGAAGACGCTCAATAGCACGATCAGCGCGCTGGGGCTAGCGCCGGAATCGGAGAGACCGCGACAACGAACCGGGCGACGGATACCGGACGCTGAACAGCAGGCGTCGATTCGCATGCTCGAAAGCGCCGGCGTCGGCGCAGCGGACGCGGCCGACCTGGGCCAGCAGTTTGAGCGACCCGACATCCAGAAGGCGGCCGACATGCTGCGCAACTATCGGGGGCGGGTGGACAATCCCGGCGGCTGGATACGCCGGTGCATCCAAGGACGCTGGTGGGAAAGCGCGTGAGCGCGTGGCGATCCGCAGGTTTTCTACTGGAATTCGGGATTTTGCTTGGCGCCGATGCGCGCTAGGTGTATATTCGCACCATGGCACGCGACACGACACTGACGGAACTGCTGACGAAAGCGCTCAACGCTGCGGAGTCGCTCACCCAGATCGCGAAGGCGACGGGCGTACCGAAAGCGACGCTGATTCGCTTCCGCCGCGGCGAGCAAACGATGACGCTCGCATCGGCCGATCGGCTAGCGGCGCACTTCGGGATTCGGCACACACAACCGCAACGGCCAGCAAAGGCGAGAAGGGGCTGATCGTGTATACCATGTTCTTTCTGTCGCTGATCGCGGCTGGCGTCGGCGTTTTCTTCCTGTTCCGCGACCAGTTCACCGGGCAGGACCAAAGCGGCATTCTGGGCGAACATTCGTTCGATCATATTTATGCGGGCATTGCGTTTATCGTCTGGGCCGTGTTCATGGCGGGCGCGTATATTCGTGGCGGACTCGATGACTGCGCCCGCTGGCTTTGGAAGGTACACAATCAACTCGACCCGATGACCCGGCAGGACGCGGGCGCCGCGCTGGACGATGACCGTTTTACGCTGCCAAGCGACCGCGACGCCGCGCAATTCGCTGCATTCATGCGGGAGCAACGCTCGAAAGACAAAGGGGGCCACTAATGGCGTCACTGCACCGAAAGACGACCACGCGGGCCGCTCCTGCGGACGCGACGATTGAGCGCACCAAAACCGGCATGATCGCGAAGTGGAAGGGGCGCGGCGGGCGGACGCGGACAGGCGTGGTTGTGTTGAACGCGGACGGAACGCCGAAGCGCGGACCTGACGGACGCCTGCGCGTCCGAACGCTATCAAAAACGCTTTATGCGAAAGTCGGCTCGGCTGTTTCCGCGACCGGCTGCCGCGACGCCGACGCGGCGCGCTTTCGGTTGGGCGAACTGGTTCGGCGGGCCGAGCATCGGCGGGCGGACATTTTGACCGCGGCCGAAGCGGCGACGGCCGATCACCAGAACACGCCGCTGAGCGCGCATATCGACGCCTACAAGGCGAGCCTTTCCGCAAAGGGCGTAACGCCGAAGCACCTGAAAGACCAGATCAGCCGCGTGCGGCGAATCGCGAAAGCGTGCGCATTCGATCGGCTGAGCGCAATGACGCGAACCGGATTAGAGCGCGTGTTGGCGCAACAGGCGGAAAGCAACATTTCGCCGCGGACCCGCAACGCGTCCCTCGGGGCGATGTTGGCGTTTGCCCGCTGGGCGGTGGAGTCGGGCCGGTGCGTGTCGAATCCGTTTGAGCGCATCGGCAAAGCGGACGAACGCGCCGATCGTCGCGTGACGCGGCGGGCCCTGACGCAAGACGAGATCGCGCGCCTGCTGGCCGCGACGCGCAAGCGCCCGATCGCCGAATTCGGCCGTGAGACGGAACGCCCAGAAAATCCCGGCGACGCCGACGCGAAGCAGTGGACGAAGGCGGCGCTAACGGCCGAAACGCTCGACGCGGCATATGAGCGCGGTCTCGTTGCGTTGAAAGACAATCCGGACCTGCTCACGCGGTTGGCACGCCGCGGGCGGGAGCGGGCGTTGCTCTGGCGGACGATGTTGCAAACCGGCTTGCGGGCAAACGAGACCCGCACGCTGACCGTCGCCCGTTGTACGCTGACCGGCGACAAGCCGCATTTCGCGCTGGCCGCAGCGAACGCGAAGAACCGCCAAGCCGCGACGATTCCCCTGCGGCCCGATCTGGCTGCCAGTCTGGCCGATCATGTCGCTGAGCGGCTCAGGATTGCGCAGGCCGAGGCCCGGGCGGAAGGGCTGGCGATCCCGATGCGCCTGCCGCCGGACGCGCTGCTATTCGACGCTCCGCAGAAACTGTCAAAGGGATTCAATCGCGATCTGGAAGCGGCTGGCGTGGCGAAAGTCGATGACCGGGGCCGCGTGGCGGATGTTCACGCCTTGCGCATGACCTTCGCGACGATGCTGAGCGCGGCGGGCGTTTCGCTGCGCACGGCGCAGGCGTGCATGCGGCATTCCGACCCGCGGCTGACCGCGAACACCTATACCGATCTGAAACTGATTGACACTGCCGCGGCGGTGGATGCGCTGCCGCCCCTGACGGGCGACGGGGACGAGCGCGAAAGCGCGACGGGAACCTGCGACGCGACGCGGGAAAGCGGCGCGCCAACGTTGCACCAACGGTTGCACCACGGGCGGGCTTTTCTGGGGGTTTTTCGGCATTCGCTGACAATCTCGACGGCGATAGCGTGTCGAAGCGCGCAGCGCGGCGGCTAACCGTAAGCGGTGAATCTGTCGCTGGTTGTCGCTCGCTGGAATCCGCAGGAAGTGTAGGACGAACTGCCTCGCCAAGGACTCGAACCTTGGACCCGCTGATTAAGAGTCAGCTGCTCTGCCAACTGAGCTAGCGAGGCGAACCGGGCTGTGCTCCGGAATTCCTCATTTTATGCCGGAAGCGGGGAGCGTCAACTCGCCACTGCGTTCGGGTAGTGGGTCAGTCCATTATGACCGCTACCGGCGATCGTGGCGCCCTTC
>JAGQOO010000227.1 GCA_020427345.1 Phycisphaerales bacterium
TCCGCCATCCGAAAACGCGGCACGAACGGCGCGGGCCGGATACTGCGCCGGCCGGCCGTCTTCGTCCCCGACAATGCGGATCATTGTCGGGCGGAAAAGATGCACGCTATTGCCGCGGTCGCGGTCCGCCGAATCATCGCGCAAATCCACGCGAACCCCGATCAGCTTGTTGCCGGCCGTCGCCGTGAACTCCTGCGGCGACAACGGCGGCTGGCGCTTTTTCTCGTCCGGCACATCGCGGCGATAGACCGCGTCGTCCACCAGTTGCGACTCTTCCCACCACTTCGTCACGCTGATGCCCTTGCGATACCCGTCAGCGCGCTTGTCTCGATACGGGGCGGGAGTCGAGTTCGCCTGCACCGTGTTGCCGGTGAAGTACAACCACTCGGGATAATCCGGATACACCTCGGAAAAGCGAGTGCCGCTGGCAAGGCTGCCGTCGCTCAAGATCGAGAACAGGCCTGAAACGAAAGCGTCCGGCATGAACCACACGCCGGCTCGCTGGAACTCCGGCATGAAGGTGTGGTCGGCGTTGGTTTGGCTCTCGTTGCGCGTGTATCGCTGAAAACCCAGCACATTGCCGCCCAGCGGCAGCAGAAAGATCGACACCAGCAGGACGCCGACTGTGATTTCCGCCCCAATGAACCCGCAAACCGCGCCGCCGATCCAATCGACCGTCGGCGGGATCTTAACATTACCGCGCACCAGCATGTCGGCGGCGAGTCGCAGGCCGAGCATGACGCCGAAGAACAGCAGGATCATCACTGTCGCTTCGGTGTAGCCCGGAGACGTGCCCAGCTGCTTCACGAGGCTGGCGCCGATCGCCTCGGAAAAACCGAATGCGACGGCCATCGCAATAATGGCGCAGAACACATGCATCAGGCCACTGAACAGCCCCCAGATGGAGTGCATGAACGTCATGGCCAGGACCAGCACGGCGACGGTCAGATTCAGTCCCACGTTGAACTCCTTTGGCTCGCGCTAGCTCGCCGCTTTTGCGGATGAAGGGGCCGCGGCGCGCGGCTGCTGCACCGGCCGGGTGACACGAATGACTTCGTCGATGCTCGTCGTGCCGTCCAGCACTTTGGCGAGCGCCTGCTGTTGCAGACTCAGGCCGCTCTTCTTCATCAATACGGCTTTCAACTCGTCTCCGCCCGCGGCAATCGCCTGCTGCACATCCGCATCGTTCTCAAGCAGAACGAATACGCCAACCCGGCCGCTATACCCCGATCCGCCACAGGCTTCGCAAAGCATCGGCTGGCCGTGCTTGTCGAACTGCGCCTCTGGCGGGCGATACAGCACCTGGTCCGCCGGCATACTGAGCTTCTGAAGCGTCGCGGCATCAGGTTTGTAGGCCGCCTTGCAAGTCGTGCACAGCTTCCGCGCTAATCGCTGATGGAAAATGGCGCGCAACCCCCGGGCCACAAGCTTGGAGTCCTCCACCATGCTGATCCAGCGGCGCAAGCCGTCGTACAGGTCGAGCGCGTGAATTCCCGTGATGACCTGGGGTTTCTTGGCGACCTCCGCCAGCAACGGCGGCACGCCACGATCCTTGACGGTCGGGACGATGATGACGTCCGGGTCTGTGCGAGTGACGCGAACGAGATCGTCGTAGAACGATCGTTCTCCGCCGGGAACGTGCAGATGCTGCGTGACGTTGTCGATGCGAATCTCGTCGTCGTAGTCGAGCGTCTGGATATTGAGCAGAAACGCGTCCTTGCTCCGCGTGACGCTGTGAATCGTCGTGGACAGCCCCTGCTTGGGGGGAGCCGTGAACAGCAACACGCCGTGCTGCTCGTGCAACAGGTCGCGAACCCGACCCAGCTGCTCGTCGGTAAAGCCCAGATCGCCAATCTTAAAAGTCCGCTCATCGCCGAGAATTCGCACGACCAGCTGCTCGCCGGCGGTGGACCCCTGCGTGCGGACGATCAGATCGAACTTCTTATCCGCGATCGTCGCCATCAGGCGCCCGACCTGGGGCTTCCGACGCTCCTCAAGGCTCAGGCCGGCGGCGCGTTTGAAAAAGCCCACAATCGCATCCCCTTCAGCTCGCGGAATCGGATCCCGATCCGCCGCCACGCCATCGATCATCAGCCGCACTTTCGACGCTTCCCCGGCGGGTTGAACGAAGATGTCCGACCCCATCCGCCTTAGCGCGTCAAACAGCACCGCCTGGGCCAAGGCAAACGCCTGGCGGCCTTCGTTGTCGTCGGGCAGGGTGACGGGCTTTTTGTCCGGCCCTGTGATGCGCACAAACTCGTGCACTTCCAGCTTCTTTTCGCCCTTGCCGCCTTTGCCGGACAGGAGTCGGCCGATGTGTTCCGCCGTCAGCACCTTATCGTGTTCGACCACCAGGCCATTTCGATGAAGGACGTAGCCGAGCATGACCGCCAGACACAAAACTGCCGCAGCCGCGATGCCCGCGCCGAAAATGGGAACAAAGAGCATCAGCCCAAGCGTCGTGGCCCCGAGCGCCAGCACACCCAGGTTCCACGCCACGCGATACGTGTTGACCGCGACGGTGTCCTTGTCGACCCACTCGGCGAACTTGGTCCAGCCGGCGAATACCAGGAAAACCAGCACCAGCTTCCACCAACTGACGTATACCGTCGAGTCCGGAACCTGCGCCAGCAGTTCGATAGCCGTAATCGGCATTCTGACTCCTTCGGAACCAAGAGGCGCCGCGTCGGCTCCCGCGCTGGGATCGGACCTCGTCGCGATCCCGATGTTTGCCTGCGTTTCGCCGTATTTTCGCCCAAGGACGGCCGCCCACCGCCAGTCGCGCATTCTAGGGGCATGCCCGGCGGACACAACGGCCCGGCTCCGGGGCCGCTCCCCCCCGGTCTCGGCGCTAACTGAGGATGCTGGCCGCGCTCGTGCGGATGCCCTTGAGCGCCATCTTCAGCTCGTCCGGATTCGGGCACGCCTCATAGGCCGTCGCGTGGTCAATGAAGCCGGTCTCGACCAGCTCCCGCAGGTGTTCCGTAAAGTCGATCATGCCGTCCGCGTACGAAGAGCGGATGACGTTGATGATTTCATTGTCGCGCTCTTCACGGATCAGCTTCTTGATCGAACCATTGGCGATCATGACCTCAACCGTCGGCACCAGCGGCACGCCATCCTTGACCGAAGGAATCAGCTTCTGGCAGATGACCGAACGCAGGTTGAACTCCAGCGCCTGGCGCATGCTGCGCCGCTCTTCGATCGGGAACAGGTCCAGAATACGCGAGATCGTCTGCGACGCGCTCGAGGCGTGAATCGTGCCAAACACAAGGTGGCCCGTTTCGGCGGCGTGGACGGCGGCCGAGAACGTCTCGATGTCGCGCATTTCGCCGACGAGCACGACATCCGGGTCTTCGCGCATCAGGTACTTCAGCGCGAGGTGGAAGTCCGGCACGTCAATACCGATTTCACGCTGATTGATGATCGCCTTCTTGTCCGTGAACATGTATTCGATCGGGTCTTCGACCGTCACGATGTGCACCGGCGATCGCTCGTTGATGTAGTCGATCATCGACGCGATCGTCGTGCTCTTGCCGGAGCCCGTGATACCGGCGAGCAGCACCATGCCCTGGTTAAACTGGGCAATCTTCTCCATCGGCTTGACCGGCAGATACAACTGGTCGAACCGCAGAATGTTCTTGCTCACGCGGCGGGCCGCCACCGACATCTTGCCCTTCTGCTGAAACGCGTTCACGCGGAAGCGGTCGGCGTCGCCCTGCGGGCCGACGTCGTACGCAAAGTCGACGGCCCCGTACTTCTTGTAGAGCTCGATCTGCTCCGGATTCAGCAACTCAAAAATGCCCTCGCGAATCTGGTCGCCGGTCAGCGGGCCGCCCGTCAGCGGTCGCAGGTCGCCCTTCATGCGGACGTGCGGCGTGACGTTCGCCTTCAGGTGCAGGTCGGACACCTTCAGCTCGATTACGGTCTTGAAATACTTATTGAGGAACGGCTCCGCCTTCTTCGGCGTAGCCGGCAAACCCGGGAGCGTCGCCGGCTCGTGCGCAACATCCGTCATCGATCACGTACCCCTGATGGAATGGCCGCAGAGCGTCCCACGGCATGAAGCGCCCCGCCGCGGGCGCTCGTATCTCGTTTGTCGCCAAGCAGTAGTGTAGCGACCCCCGAAAGACCGATCTAGCGCGCTTTCGCAAATCGGACGTTGGCCCGACGGCCGCCGACCGCGCGCAAGCGGGAACCCACTCCCCTCCGTCATTCCCGCGAAAAGGCGGGAATCCACGCCCAAAACATCATTCCCGCGCACACGGGAAACCAGCCCCAAGTGTCGTCATTCCCGCGATCGCGAATCCAAGGCGTGGGGACCCCCATTCGTCATCCCCGCGCAAAGCGGGGATCCAGCCCCCCATTCGTCATTCCCGCGAGCGGGAATCCACCCCCCTCCGTCATCCCCGCGAAAGCGGGAACCCACTCCCACGCCCAGCGGCGAGAAGGTCCGCTGGTATCTGCACGACGGCCAGATGTCGACGCGGCAGCTCGTCGACGAGACCGGCGTCGTCACGGATCACTACACCTACGACACGTTCGGCGGCGAGGTCGCCAAGCACGGCTCCACGACCAACGCCTTCCGCTACACCGGCGAGCAGTGGGATTCGGCCAGCGGGTTCTACTACCTGCGGGCCCGCTGGTATGCCCCGACCACGGGCCGCTTCCTGACCCGCGACCCGTTCGGCAGATCCTCACAAGACCCGATGTCGCTGCATAAGTACCTGTACGCGAACGCGAACCCGGTCAATATGCGCGATCCGAGCGGAGAGTTTGGATTCCTCAATACGCTTCAAGTCCACGCTTTCCGATTTGGCCTGCGTGTAGTCGGAGTCGTCCGGACCGTGGCGCCTTTCCTTAAGTTCCAGCTCAATCGCATCGCGTACTGGCTTTTGCAGAATTCGCTCCGAATTGAGCTCGCGCTTCTTGGGCTTGATATCGGGTTCGCGCTCACAGATGCTGCACTTGCAGAGGCTGATCGATCCATCAATAGAATATTAGACAATAGCGCATTGCCGCCAGATAGCGATAATGTTGGCAACTTCCTCGAAGGTGTCGTCGGGGCAAACAGCACCGACTTTGAGTCATTTGATCACACCGTCTCGGAGCCGGATGGGAGAACATCCATCATAAGCTACTCGTCGATCGGTGTACCGGAAGGCGTAGACGAAACGAAGGCAGCAGATCGGGTAATCAAGCGCCTCGAGGAAAAGGCAAGGGCGATTTCCACCAATAGGACGTTTTCCAGTCGGGAC
>JAGQOO010000228.1 GCA_020427345.1 Phycisphaerales bacterium
GATAGCTCCTGTAGGGCCGATTCTCGGGCTTCGCGACGCTCCTGAATCCGGCCGGCGGCCACTTCGGCAGCGGTCGCCGCTGCGCCGAGCGTACGGACGGCCTCCAACGAAGTCGATACGCCCGCCTCCAATGCGCCAAGCTGCGATTCGACCGCCGCGCGGGTGTCCGATGCACCCTTCAACTCGGCCGCAAGGCGCTCGACATCCGCCCGACAATGCGTCAATCGGGCGCTTACGGATTCTTCGTCGCTGGTGAGAGTAGCCTTGTCCCGCTCATGACGGGCGCGCTCATCTGACGCCCGCCGGAGCTCCGCCCGCGCCGCGCCGATTTCGCGCTGCGTTTGCGCGACGCCACTCTGCACCGCGTCGCGTTCGACCTGTAGGTCCGCCACGCGATCGCGAAGGGTCGCGCGAGCGCGGGTCGCTTCTTCTACCGACCGCTCGAGCGACTCCATGTCCTGTTCGAGGCGCGCGATTTCGAGCCGGCGGCTGATCAGCCCACCGCCACCCTCACTCACCCCCATCGAGATGCGACCGCTCGACTGAACAAATGCCCCGCTCGGCGAAACGAACACCCAGTCGCCGTCGTCGGTGGCCCCGTATTCAACCGCCCGGCTCAGAGAATCGACCAGCACGACATTGCCGAGCAGATGATGGAGGAGCGATTCAAACCCGGCGTCGACGCGCACGGCGTCCGTCGCCAGCGCGATGACCCCTTCGCGCCCGCGCCATCCATCCGCGCCTTGGGCGGGCAAACACCGATCGACCGCGATCACATCCACTGCGGCTTCAGGCTCGCCATGATGCCGCATCGCATCGACAAAAGCGGCCTGCTCGCGCACGACCACACGGTTTTCGATACGC
The DNA here is from genome assembly GCA_020427345.1 of Phycisphaerales bacterium. Lineage (GTDB taxonomy): Bacteria > Planctomycetota > Phycisphaerae > UBA1845 > Fen-1342 > DSPM01. The sequence continues at coordinate 865 of JAGQOO010000228.1, forward strand.
GTCAACAGCGGGCGTAGTGCGGCGACATAATCACCATCAACCCGAAGCAGGTCCGCCGCAATGCCAACAACGCCCCCATCCGGCGTGGCCTCGCGCCAGCGGAGCAGCGCCCTGGCGCCCTGCGCGACGCCTTCCTGACGCCGTTCCATGTCCAACAGGAGCTCAAGCCGCGAGCGAGCGGCGCTGCGCTTGTCAGCCGCGGCGCCCAACCGGACCTCGATCGCCTCGATCTCGCCACGAACGCCGGCGAGATCGGATTCGACGCGTGCCAACGTCTGGGCGGCGGCTTCCGCCCGTGCTTCCAGCTCTTTCACGCGCTCGTCGCAGCGCCGTTCGTCGGCGACAGCGGCCGACGCAGCCTCGATCAGCGCCCTGGCGCGCGATTGAATCTGCTCCAGACGCGATTCCAATTGCTCGACTTCCTGCTCGGCCGCGGATCGTCGGTTCTCAAGTCGCGCGACTTCTCGCGTGGCGTCAAACACGGTCGCCTGACCGGACTGCAACGATCGCCGGGCGTCGTCTGCCGCCTGTTGCGCGACCTGAAGCGCCTTCTGCGCCGTTGTGACAGCCGTTATTCCAGCGCTTTCCTCGTCACGCAACGTCGCCAGTTCAGCCGACATCGTCGCCAGCCGCGCTTCTAACTCAGTCGACGCTTCGACAAGTTCACGGGCGCGCTGGGCACTCTCCACCTGCGCCTCCAGCAACTCGTGCTCTCGGCGCTCGATCTGGACGATGCGTTCGACAAGTCCGCTGATTTCGGCCTGCACGGCGGCCAGGTCGCCTTCGATCGCGCGGATTTCCTCGTCGCGCTTCAACAACTCCGTGTCCAGCGCGACGCCTTCCGAATCGCGGGCGGCGAGTTCCGCCCGCTTGGCCGCGATCAGGTCCGACAGATCGGCGGCCCGCGCGCGAAACCGCGCTAAAGCACGCGTATGCTCGTGAAATTCCGACAGCGAAAACGCCGCCCGAAGCTCTCGCAGGCGACCGTCGTATTCCTGGAACTTCCGCGCCTTCGACGCCGCAAGTTTGACGCTTCGTAGCCTTCGCTCCAGTTCTTCAATAATGTCGTTGATACGCAGCAGGTTGTTCTGGGAGCGTTCAAGTTTGCGCTGGGCTTCCACGCGGCGAAGCTTGTAGCGGCTCACGCCGGCGGCTTCTTCGAACAGCTCGCGCCGCTGCTGCGGATTGGCCTGCAGCATCGCGTCAACACGGCCCTGTGCAATGACGCTGTACGCGTCGACGCCAATGCCGGTGTCGAGGAATAACTCGCGGACATCCTTCAGGCGAACCGACTGGCCGTTGACTTTGTATTCGCTGTCGCCGCTGCGATAGAGCACACGACCGACGGAGACTTCGTCGTGATCTTCCGAAAGCGTGCCGCGGCAGCCGCCGAAAACAAGCGTCACTTCTGCGAAGTTGGCGGGTTTGCGGCTGCGGGACCCGGAAAACACGACGTCGAGCATGCGACCGCCGCGAAGCAGTCGGGCTGATTGTTCGCCGAGCACCCAGCGGATGGCGTCGAGGACATTGCTCTTGCCGCAGCCGTTTGGACCGACAATACCGGTCATGCCCTGGGCGAACTCAATGTCCGTCCGGTCAGCGAAACTCTTGAAACCATGCGCGACAATTCGCTTCAGGAACACGCGGGGTCGATTCCTTTCGACGCTACCACCGGAGTCTCCCTATCCAACATATCGTAGCAACCGATCGGAGTAGCACAAGGGGCTGAAGGTCCGGTGTCCAGTGGACCGACGCAGGCGCGCGAGGCGCGATGAACCAACACCTCGCGCCGCACAGTCCGCGTGCGGCGCCACTTCAACGTTGCGCGACAGGAAGGTCATCAGAGAAGAAAGAAAAGGCGGCGGCGCCCACGCCTCTCGACGTGAGCGCCGATGCTGTGCGCCACGCGAATGCGATTTGCATTCGGCGAGACGACAACGAAACCCGTCCACGCCCGGGCTCCCCAACACGAGCGCGTACGCCGCCATGGCTCCCAAAGATGTAGTGAATCACACAACCCAACCCAAGCCGGTGGCCGCGCCGCAAAGGGCGGCAAACCGGAATCTCACGGCGATGATTCGCCCTACTTCGCCTGAAGATCAACTCACGAATATAGCCGGGCGCGCGGACTAATCAAAACCGCTCACGGCCACTTTGGCGCTTTTTCGGTGGCGTCCGGGTGATGTTCTGATAATCAGACGCGGCAGTGTTTGACGAACCGCCCTAGCTGCGGGATTTCGGACGTTGACGACAGGGTTTCTACCGGCAGTTTGCGAGGATCTGCTCGACCGCTGACGCCAAATCAGGTGGATTCCCCGCGACCCGCAGCGCCTCCGTCAGCGTATCGCGCGCAGCGTCACAACTCCCAACCACGACTTGCGCTTGTCCGAGGAACACCCGCGCGTCCAAATCCTCGGCATCCGCGTCCACGGCCTCTTGCAGCACGGTGATCGCCTCGTCGGGTTGCCCGGTGACCAACAGCGCGCGGCCCAGCGCGACCCGCGCGGCGTTCATCGTCGCATCCAGCTTGATGGCGGCGCGGAACTGCTCGATGGCGCCCAAGACATCGCCGGTCTCCGCGAGCACCACGCCGAGGTTCTGCCGCAGGAGCGCGTGATCCGGCGCGTGTTTCAGCCCGTCGTGCAACACATCACGGGCCTCGTCGAGTTTGCCTTCAGTCGCCAAGGTCAGCCCGAGCGAAACACGCCCGTCCGCCCAGTTCGGATCGAGCGCAATTTGATTGCGCAGGCGCTTCTCGACGACATCTGTTTCGCCGCGAAGACCGTGCCACCGCGTGAGCCATTGCGAATTCAAGCGGTGTTTTCGAACCGTTTCGGGCAGCCAGAACATGCCGGCCTTACTGTCGACAAAACGCGCCAGCGACCAGTTTTCGACGAACTCCGCCGATCGCAAACCGCGATCAACCAGATTCGGCAACTCCGGATCGGCGGGATCGGCGGCGTAGCGCGCGTCGATTGCGCCGCGCAGACCCATGGCGCGAATGCTGTAGAACTGCACTGCAGCGCTATGCAGCGCGAACACACCGAAGACCGCATTCGCCGCAAGAAACGCCCAGCCGGCGCGCTGGATACTGCCGCCGCGCTTCAGGCGCCAGTGGTGAAACGTCAGGTTCTCACGCCGGAGCATCAGCCAGACGTGCAGCCAGACGTATGCGATTACCGCGGCGAGCCCCATCGCGAACAGAAACGCGACGAGGTCATACAGGCCGCGGAAGATCAGCATCGCAATCAGAAACAGGCCGGCGAATACGACATCTTCGGCCAGAGAGAGGTCCTGTTTGCGCTCGGACCGGCCGGCGAACATCCACGCCAGCAGAATCGCGAGCCCGGTCATGACGGCGATGTTCGCCCACTCCAGCAGCGGGAACGTCGTGAAGTGGCGATCAAACCCGGCGAAAACGATGAAACACGCGAAGATGAAGAGGCTCAATGCCGCCCAAGCCCCGTTTCCAGCTTGCGCTCTCGCGGCGCCGTGCCGCGTAGCGCGGGGTTTGACGATGCCCTCAACACGCGATCGCGTCAGCATCGCCGGCGCGCCGATGCCGACGTACAGCGCGTCGTTCGGGCAAACATCCACGCAATCCAGGCACTTCATGCACCCGGGGTCGACGACGGAGCCGAACTTGTGCACCTCCTCGTGCACTCGCACGTTCGACGTGCAGGCGGCGGTGCAATGCCCGCATTGGTTGCAGGCGTCCGTCACGCGGATCCGGATCGGCGCGAGCTGGTCGGCGGGGCCGAAGAAACCGGCGTAGGGACAGCCGGTCGAGCAGAATCCCTTCGCGCCGAGAACGTAAATCGCCACGAAGCCGGCGACGACATACGTCAGGATCGCTGGTATCAGGCTGGGGAACGTGCGCCAAAAGGCGCTCGTGTGCATTTCGTCCTTGACGTGGTCAAACAGATTGTCCGCCAACAGCTGGTACGTCAGCGGCGACAGGAACATGTACAACGCCGCCAGCAGCGGGACCACGAGCAGCAAACGTGATCGGATCGGTTTTGGGCGAATGCCGACTCTCAGCAACAGCCAGCGCGAGAGGTCCTGAATCGCGACAATGTGGCAGCCCCAGCCGCAGAACCAGCGCCCGAGCAGCAATGTACTGCCGATCGCGAGCACGAAGAAAATGAGGCCGGCGTTAATCACGCCCTGCTTCGAAAAAGCCATCGACTCAGACGGCTCGATCGGGCTGAGCGTCTCGCCGGTCGTCCACCAATGCGCGATGTGGATCGCGATCAGGACATGAATGCCGATCAGCACGCCGGCCCGCCAGCGCCCCATGCGCGAGCGGCGCATCGGGGGTTTCGCGACCGGCAGCGAAATGGGCGCGGACTTATCCGAAGGAGAAGGTCCGCAGGAACGACCTGAA
>JAGQOO010000229.1 GCA_020427345.1 Phycisphaerales bacterium
CGGCGGCCTTTGAAATGAACGTGCTGTACTTCCACCTCGGCCGGACGGTCAGGCTTTCCGACTTTCCGCACTGCAAGCGCGTCGATGTGGATGAACTCGTGCGGCAGTCCGACTACATCACCATTCACGTTCCCGGCGGCGACGGCACGACCCACCTGCTCGACGCCAAGCGAATCGCCATGATGAAATCCACCGCCGTGCTTGTGAACACGAGCCGGGCCGGCGTGATTGACGAACCGGCGTTGATGAGCGCACTTAAGGCGGGTCACATTCGCGGCGCCGCGCTCGACGTGTTCGAGAACGAGCCGGGACCGAGCGATACCGAGTGCAACTCGCCGCTATGCGAAACGCCACGCGTGTACGTCACGCATCACATCGGCGCGTCGACCGATGAAGCGCAAATGGCGGTCGCGGCGGAGACGGTGCGGATCGCGCGCGAGTTCAAAGCGACGAATCGCGTCATCAACTGCGTGAATCTCCGCCAGGCCCCTGCCGCCCACCTGATGATTGTGAAGTTCCACAATAAGCCCGGCGGCCTCGCCCACGTATTTGCACAACTTGCCTCATCCGACATCAACGTCGAGGAAATGGATCACGTGATTTACGACGGCGGTCTGGCGGCCTGCGCGCACATTCGCCTCGACAAAGCGCCCACCGCGCAAACGATCGAACGCATCGAGTCGCACGCGAACGTCATGGGCGTGGAAATGCTGGCGGAGAAAGCGACAAACTCGCGGGGCGCCCGATCGGCGCGCCCCACTTTTTTCTTACGCGCACGACGCGGCTATTCGCAGCTAACCCCGAAGATCGCGAGCAGCCCCGACAGATCCGGCAGATCGATGCAGCCGGACGAATCCAAGTCAGCGGCCGGGATGTAAGCGGCGTCGCCGGAGCACACCCCGAACGCGCCCAACAGCCCCGACAGGTCGGCCAGATCGACCATACCCGAGCCATCCAGATCACCCACGCATGGCGGCGCGGCGCAGGCCGAATACCGAATCGCCTCAAACGCGTCGATCGCGGCTTCGACCACATCGCCATTACCGACATCTCGCGCGACAAAGCGGATGCGGAACGTCGGACTCGCCGGAATGTCGCCGCCGACCGACAAGGCGTCGGTCCGCCATTGATCGAGCGGTGTTTCATATGCGCGGTGGTATGTCCAGTTGGTCCCGGCCACGTCGGTCGCGTATTCGACGATCATGTAGTCCGAGCCGTCGAGCGTCGCCAACGAATCCTGCCAGTACGCCCAAGTCAACCGGCCGCCTTCGCTAAGATCGAGCGGCGGCGACTCCAGAATCACCTCGCCATTATCGACATCCGAGTTGCCGTCGGCGTTGTCAGTCACATACGCCGCGCCCGAGCCGTCGTAGTCGGTCGGCGGATCGGCGCGATCCCCGCCACCCGCCGGCACGCCGCGCTGCCACTGGCCGTCAACCGCCGTCGCCGAGGCCTGCCAGCCGGTGTCCTGCTCAAAGTCGTCCGCGAGTTCGACAGTGGCGTCGCCGACGTGCAGTTCATATGTCGTGTTTGGGTCGCTCGGGTTACGCACGTCGCGGCCGTCGGTCGTGTGCGCCGTGAAGTAGTACTGCGCGGTCTGCCCACATGAAATCGCCGGCAGACTCGCGGCAAATGACAGGCCGTTCAACGCGGGCGCAGCCTCGTTGAACGCGCCCGTCGTCCCGATGCGCGAAAAGACACGCACGCTGTTCGGTTCGATCAGGTTTTCGTTCCATTGAATCAGCGTGACATCGACGCTTGTCGGCGTGTCGGCGTCCGCCCAGATCGGCCGCCCTTTCGGGAACGTGAACTCGACATCGCGCTGAATGGCGTCGGCGATGACCAGCATTCCCGCGAACACTTCCTCGCTGTTGGGGATGATCTGGTTCGCCGGAAGGATGAAGCCGTATTGCGATCCGTCATCGCGCAGTTCGTATGTCCAACTCAGCGCGCCCCGGTCGAACGTCCAGTCCGGCATCGCGCCGCCGGCGAGGTACAGCACATCGTCGCCGAAGCCGTAGTCATATGTCACGCCGTGCGTCGCCAACATAACGACGCCCATTTTCCGCGAGACCGGGAACAGCTCGTCTCGCCGCGGTGACGGACTGGAGGTGTGCGCCCAAGGCCCGAGGATCAACTGGCTGTAGCTGTGCACGTCGAGATGCCCGCGCATGTTGGTGAGCGTCGACATGTAATCGCGCACGCTGGTGGACTCCGGCTCCGAAAACGGCGCCGTCCCGCGATAGTCCTCGGCAGAACCGCTGGATGACGAGTTGGACCCCCACCCGATCGACCAATTGCGGTTCAGATCGACGCCTGTCGATGTGCCGTTCGGCCGGCGGTTCTTGCGCCACAGGCGATTCGTCGTGTGCGAGTAGACATATCCGTCCGGATTGACGATCGGAATGAAGTGAAACTCGACAGCGTCGAGCAACGCCGTGATGTCGGCATCGCTTCCGTAGTTCCGCACGATTCGGTCAGCCACATACATCACGGCCATCGGGCTGATCCACTCGCGCGCGTGCTGGCATCCACTGATGACGAACTGCGGCCGCTGCGACGGGCTCGCGACCGGGCTCTGCAGCACCAGCCCCCAGATGGCGCGCCCCTCTAACGACGTGCCGGCCTGCACCTTTGTCGCAATGTCCGGCCGCAGCGCGACCAACGTGTCGATGTACGCGTTAACCTCGGCGTATGTCGCGAAATCGGCGAAAAAGTCCGGACCCCGCAGGCTGCGGGCGGCGGCGCGATCTGCTGCTTCGGCGTCGATCAGCGCTTGTACATTTGTATGGAGAATCTTGTAGTCGCGGCCATCCAGCGCGTCGATATGATCGGGACTGACGACGAAGCGATTGGCGCCGATCCGCGCGCGACATTCGAGCAGTTCCGCCCTGGCTTCCAACTCCGCGAGTTCGGCGGGCGAACTGACCTCGACCTCGACCAGCAGGTGATTGTCGAAGCGCGCCGGATCGGCAAACGCCGCCACGCCACAAACACAGACCAATGCCATCGCCAGATGGGCGCGAATGGAATGACCATCGCTTCGCGAACAAACGCGCATCACGCCTCCCCCGTCATCAGTGAATCGTCACGCCGCGTCGAGTATCGGCGCGCCTCGCCTCGGCGACCATTCTAGCAACGGGACGGGGGATTGGCAGCGCTAACGCGCCGGAAGTCCGAGAATCGCTCGCGTGTCAGCGATTCTAGCAGCGGTCCGACGCGTCAACGCCTCGGGCGCTGTGCTGGCGCCCAGGATTCTGTCAGCCTCAGCGAGCGCCGTGACGGCGTCGGGCGAGTTGGCGCCCAGCAGCAACGCGCGCACGCGCTGGGCTTCTGCAAGCTGCCAGGAAATTTCGCCCGCATAATCGGCAAGCGTAGCGCGCGCCTCGTCCCAAGTCTGCATGTCGATGTCGAGGTCCACATCGCCCGATGCCGCGATCGCTTCCAACATCGTCAACTGACAGACCGCGTAGTCGGGCTCAAGACCGGGCCGGGGTTTCAGCAACGCCAAGGCGCGCTCCGCGTCCTCGCGCGCAGCATCGGCATCGCCAATACTGACCCGAGCGGTGGCGAGTTTGGCGAGCGTCAAACCGATCTGCGGATGATCACTGTCCAACAACGCTTCGCGTGTGCGCAGCGCCGCCTCAAGCAGTGGAACGGCCTCCGCTTCGCGGCCTTGCAGAAGCAGATTCGCGGCCAGCGTATCCCGACAATGTGCAACATTCGGGTGATTTTCGTCCCAGATCGCAATCATCATGGCCAGCGACTCGCGCAGGCGCGCCTCCGCTTCGGCAACCTCACCGCGTTTCTGCGCGCTCGCGGCCAAGTTGTGCAGCGTCGCTGCAAGAAACGGGTGGCCGCCAGGAAACTGCTTTCGCAGAATAGACAACGCGCGCGTTTCCGCCGCCAACGCCTCTATGGCTACTTCATCCGTCTGCACAGACCCAGCGTCAGCCTCCGACGTCAATGCCATCGCCAGTCCGAGCAGCCCGGTCGCGACATCCGCGTGATCGGGACCAAAATTGTGCTCGCGAATCGCGATCGCCTCGCGGAATAACGCGACGGCTTCTGCCGCGCGTCCGAGCTTCTGGCGCAGGCTGGCGAGATTGTGCAGCGAGATCGCCAAGTCTGGATGATTCGGCGGCAGCGAAGCGCGCTGCGCTTCGATCGCCTCCGCGTACAGCGACTCGGCCTCGTCAAACCGGCCACGCGCATCCAGCAGACCCGCCAGATTCTGAAGTGTGATGGCGAGTTCGGGGCTGTTCTCGGATCGCTGCCGCCGACGTAGCTCCACGGCCTCGCGCAGCGTCTCTTCCGCCTCGTCATAGCGACCGCACTCGGTAAGCGTAGCGCCGAAGCTGCTCAGGCATCGCGCGACCTGGTCGGCATATTCCGGCCCAAGCGCGCGATACTGCCGAATCGCCTTGTCAGCCGCCTCTTCGGCTTCGTCGTAACGCTTGTCCCAACTCAGCGTGATGCTCATGTCGCTTAGAGACCGGGCAATCGACGCATGAGGCGGCTCGTGAAGCCGCGTTGCGATCTCCAGCGCCCGCTCGTTCTGCTCAAGCTGCCACGCGACCGACGCCGGATCACGATCGCGGCTCGTGTCAGCCAGCAGGTTCAGTGCTGTCACCAGCTCATCGCTATCGCCGCTCTGCTCAAGAAGCTCGACCGTGGTCTCCAACTGCCGCCGCGCCTGTCGCAGAAGCCCGAGGTGCAAGTAGGTCTCGCCAATGGTCATCCGCACCGACGCCTGAACCGCGGGCTCTTCCGCCAACGCCCCACCATCGAGTTCTTGGGCCGCGTTGTCGAGCACCTCGCGCAGCGTCAGTTCCTCGCCCTCCGCCAGATACGGATCGGCCGCCGAGAACATGTCGCTCTGAAAGCGGGATATCGCCTGCGCCCGGCGCCCTTGAATACGGGCTCGCTCTGCGTCCTGAGCCGACTGAATCGCAAAGTATGTGGCCAAGCCCGTTCCGCCGACCAACGCGATCGCCGCTACGCTCAGGCCAATCACCCACGGCCGATGCCGCCGGGCGAGTTTCAGCAGCTGGTCGCGAGCGCTGGGCGGACGCGCGATCACCGGCTCATCCCCCAAATGTCGACGCAGGTCTTCGGCCAATTCCGTCGCCGAGCCGTATCGCCGGCGCGGATCGCGCTCCATGGCCCGGTGCAAAATCGCGTCCAGATCACCGCGCAGCGCCGGATTCAACGAAGCGGCCGACGGCGCATC
>JAGQOO010000022.1 GCA_020427345.1 Phycisphaerales bacterium
TTCTCGGTGTCGACGAACTCACCGAAGAAGACAAGGTGCTCGTCGGCCGCGCCCGCAAGATCGAACGCTTCTTCTCGCAGCCGTTCTTCGTCGCCGAGCAGTTCACCGGCTTCCCGGGCAACTACACGCGCAAGGAAGACACGCTGCGCAGCTTCAAGGAAATATGCGAAGGCAAGTGGGACCACCTGCCCGAACAGGCGTTCATGTACGTCGGCGGGATCGAAGAAGCCGCCGCCCGCGCGGAGAAAATGGCCGCGGCGTAGAGGGGAATCGCGGACGCGGGATTGGTCGGCGTGGATTGGCTGGCGTGGCTAAAAAGCGCCGTCATTCCCGCGCAAAGCGGGAATCCAGTAGCGTCGGCAGGATGAGCCCGATCGGCTGATCGCCAGTCGGTATTGGTACGAAACTCAACAGGCCCAGCGGCGTTTGCCGCGGGCCTTGTTGTGCGCTCTACCTACTCATCGCAACCCGACTAATCTTGGCGGGATCAGTGGCGATTTAGCCCTCACATCGACAGGTGGACAACGACTGAGTAGTTGCACGGCAGCCAGCGCTGGCCAACTCTGAGTGTGCGAACTGGATGTCCGAGCGCTTGTAACGTATGTCCAATCGATCCAGGTGAATCATCTCATCGACGAGTCGCCGGATGCCGATCGGATCGTGGAGAATATCGTAGTGAAGTCGATTGGCGTGCAAACACCGCGTGTCGCCGGGGCTGGCCTGAATCTGCAGACCTGCCTTTTCAAGCTCGTGGTCGGTGAACCCCAATAACTCAATCTCCTCAAACTGGTTCATTCGTGTGGAGTTTAGTCCGACTGCGATTCTCGCCACATCTTCGGCGGTCTCGGCGCGAAACACGCTGACCCGCCCAGAGTCATTCCGAAACACCTCGTCAACAGCTTGCTTTGCGCGTAGAGTCAAGTCACCACCGCTGCCGCGCCAATGCTTGCGTCTCGACAACATCCTGAGGTAGTACGGAGGACCGGTGGCCGCGAAAGCGGAAGGGTCAAACGCCTCCGCGATCGTCGCTGCCATCCAACGCCTCTAATAGCTGATCCACTAATTCGGCCGCGACTTCGCGAACATACGGCGACACATCCTCTTTCGAGAGTCGAACCAGGGCATCGCGCGCCCACAGGCGACCTGACTTCGTGGTGACGCAGTCGTACAGTGCCTCGGCTGCCGATCCCCTCACGGCGTCGCTCTCCGACTCCATCGCCCAATTCAGAAGGTGGGCGGTGTCTTCCCGGCGGCCCGCCGCTCGAACTAGGATATGCAGCTCGTCTGAATCAGCGCGTCGCAGAAGCTCATCGCAACGGATTAACTCGTGCGCATAGGCGCTCAGGTCGACCCTAGGATGAGATAATACGTCAATCGCATCGCCCAAGCGGGTTGGCTTCGCAGAAGCCACGGCAAGTCGCAGCAAACTGTCGATTTGCTCCATCCAACGTGGACCTGCCGCGATATCGTTGATCACCCAATTGCGATGAACCGATTTCTTCATCGCATTGGCATTGAGCATCAACCTCACGACGCTCTCAAACTGAGACAGGCCGATTTCGCGAGTCTTGGTATCAAACCTAGATACGGGCCCCTCATATATGGTCCCCTCCTCGATGTGCGGGTCGCTTATTGTCTCGATTGTCTCGAATGTGATGTCGTCGCATTCGGGTATGCTTGTACAGGTGCGCCAGCTTGTGTCTTGCCCTGCGCGCGAGTATTGCACGGTCATGATGCCACCTGGCTGGTCATGAGACGGATCAACTGACCCAGGTACTCCCAGTCAGACTCGAATTCAGTCAAAGCGTGGAGCGCCATTTCTCTTCCGTCCACGCCGCGGTGGAAGTTTGCGTCGAGGGTCACTTCCTCCTCAGTTGCCTCAAGGGTCAGGCTGACTTGCGTTTTGTTGGTCTGACGGCTGCGAGTCGCGGTGGATGTGATAATGATGTCACCCAGATGCGATCTCATCGCCTCCTGATTTGGAAGCGACGGAATCGGCGCTGTCCAGTCTTTCATGTCCTGCCTGAGCTTGAAGTTGATCCCGACCGCTCGAAGCGGCGTGTGAGGGAGGAGTTCTAGGAGCTTCTCATAATACGGGGCGGGGGATCGTAGCCGGCCAGACCCGATCACAATTCGATCGCCTGAGACCCGCCAGTCCAGTTCGTCCAGCGAAAACCGCCACTGCGTTTCCGCGCGATTATTCAACTCTATTTTCGCGGTGCACTCATCAACCGGATCAACAACCTTGTTGGCGATGAGCCAAGGGGGCTGAACAATACTTGCGTTGAATGCGCCGATGAGGACGACATTTGACTCAGTGAGCTGCAATGGCCTGCCCTATCGCTACCGGTTCGTTGCCTACGTGGCACGCCGAAGGCCACGGATTCAATGATACGTATCGTCACTTGGGATGGTTGCGAAACGTATGCTACTAGACATGTCACCTAACGTTCAACGAACAAGGTTGGCAATATTATCGGGCTCGCGGAGGCCCTGGATTCTTGCTTACCAAGCCCTACGCACACAGCCGCTCTAGCGTCGGCAACAGCGCCTCGCCCGCCTTCGTCGCCGAATACGCGCTGCTTGGCGGGAAGCTGTCCACGACCGCTCGGCGGACGAGCAGCGCCTCGTTCAGGTCTTTCAGCGTCAGCGCGACGGCGCGGTCGCTCGCGTCGAGGGCTGCGCCGACATCCACGAATCGCCGGGCGCCGTCGCCGATCACGAACAGCGCCGGCATTGACCACTTTTTGAAGCCGATATCGCACAATTCGCGTCGTTTCAGCGCATCGTGCAACGTCGTGCACTCCGGCGCCAGCCGATCGCCGCGCGACGTCAGCAGATACTCCGGGCGCAGCGGGTGCCCATAGCCGCTGTTCCGCCGCACGAATCCGCGCTGGATGAGTTCGTCGAGCGTCTGTCGGACGGCGGTCTGGCTGGCGCTCAGGCGATATGCGAGCGTGACGAACTTCGCGCCGCGATCGCGATGCAATTCCGCCAGAATCGGCACGGCCCAGCGCCGATGAAACAACTCGGCCAGTCGTTGCGCGGGCGAAGACACTGCGGCGTTTTCCCTCTCGCGGTTCATCCGCTTCCGCGCGGCGTTACATCTTCGCGCCCCACGAAATCGGGTTGACACACATTTTATAGTTGCTACATTATAGCAAGTCCAGCGGCGGCGTCGAATCCGCCCGACATTTCTTTCTCAGGAGCTCGCCATGTCTTCCAAGCTGAACTACGACGGCGGATTGACCCTGTCGTTCCAGGTCAAGGACCGCAAGAAGTCGATCGCGTGGTATCAGGACGTCCTCGGCTTCAAGCTGCTCTACGACGTCGCCGAAATCGGCTGGTGCGAACTCGCCACCGAGGTGAAGGGCGTCAATGTCGGCCTGTCGGAAGTCGAGAAACCGCGCGTCGGCGCCGGCCCAACGCCGACGTTCGGCGTCAAGGACATCGACGCCGCCCGCAAGATTCTCGAGTCGAAGGACGTGCGCTTCGACGGCGCGACGCAGGTGATTCCCGACATGGTGAAACTCGCGACGTTCTACGACCCGGACGGCAACACGCTGATGTTGTTCCAGAGCCTTCAGCCGGGCTAGCGGCGACGGTTGGGGCTGGATTCGTGGCGGACTCGCGCGTACTCCATGGCGGGGACTGGATCCCCGCTTGCGCGGGGATGACGGAAGGGGGGCTCGAGTAACCCACGCCGCCGTCATTCCCGCGCACGCGCTGTCCGTCATTCCTGCGCACGCGCTGTCCGTCATTCCCGCGCACGCGCCTTGCCGTCATTCGCGCAAGCGCCTTGCCGTCATTCCCGCGCAAAGCGGGAATCCAGTGGCAAACCGGGCGGCGTGTCTACTGTTCGTGCGCGACGCGGATCATTTCCTTCAGCGCGTTCTGGCCTTCGATCTTCCAGCGCGGCACCTGGCGGCTGTCGACGAAAATCGTCGGGATCGACTTGATGCCGATTTTGCCTCCCGCTTCACAGTCCGCGTCAATCACGGCCTGCACTTCGGGCGAGTCGATCGCGGCTTCGAAGGCGGCTTCGTCAAGTCCGAACCCGACGGCGGCTTCCTTCACGGCTTCCAGCGTGAGGCTGTCGACGTTGTCGCACATCCACGCGTGCATCTTCCAATAGACATCGCGCCCGCCGAGTTGCCCGGCGGCTTCGACGGCGCGCGTCGCCAGGCATGAGTTCTCGTATCGCGTGCGGGTCTTGTCCGCCATCCGCGCGAACGCCGGGTTGCAGTCGATGTTCAGCGGATAGTATCGATACACAAATCGCGTATCCGGATAGGCCTCGATCGCCTCGCGGATCAGCGCCGCCGACTCACGCGACCCCTTCTCGAAGAACTCGCCCCAGACCGTGACCTCGACCGATGCGTCATCGGGGCCGAACGCGAGTTTTGTGTCCTTCTCGGGCAGTCGGCGCTTGCCCATTCCGCGATAGTCGGAGATGAATTTGGCCATCGCCGGTGGCGGGCGATCATCCGCGGCGCTGCGCATTGGCACATTCGACGCCAGAATCCGCTCGACGGCGGATGTCAGCGCGCCATCGGCGACGCCGGGGCGGAATTCGCCGCCGTTGATGAAGACCATCGGCGTGTAGTACAGGCCGTAGCTGACGCCTTCGTCGATGTCTTTCTTGATGATCTCCTCCATACGCGGATCCTGCATCAGCTTGATGATCCGCCTTGCGCGACCGCCCTCATAGCCGAGTTCGCGCAGTCCTTCGCCAAGTTCCTGCGCGGTGAAGCTGCCGCCGTGGGCGAACAGCCAGCGGTGCACGTCCCAGTAGGCGTCGTTTCCGTGCAGTTCGCCGATCGCTTCGGCGAGGCGAGCCGCCCAGCAGGCGTTGGGGTGCGTGTTGGAAACCGTGTTGGGGTTGCAATCCGTCGACATCGGGAAGTGCTTGACCGAGAGGGATACATCATCGCGTTCCTCGGCGAGTTTCATCGCCTCGCCTTCGACGCGCTTGCAGTCTTTGCATTGATAGTCCATGAACATCACGATGCGGACGCGGGCCGGATCGGGCCCAAGGCGGTAGCGACCGGTGAACGGCGCGTCTGTCACAGGACTGGTGTCGTCAGAATTGGATGCGACTTGGTTTTCGTTCGGCGTGTTGGCGTCGGTCGAATCGGCGGTTACGGGGGGCGCCGGCTCGACTTCGCCATTGTTGCCATCGTTGGCGCCTGGCGGTTGCTCATCCACGCCATTGTCTACGTCCGCGATGGGGCGATCGGGAGCTACGGGTGGCGTCGGATCGGCGCCGTCTTCGATCGGCGTGGGGCCTTCGGGTTGCTGTTGCTGTGCGATGATGCGGTTGACGTCCTCTTCTGCGCGGGCCGCGGCCTCGACCCGGGCCTTTTCCTGAAGCGCGTAATAGCGCGGCGCCATCGCCGCTGTCGCCAATGCCGCGACGCCGACCAGCGCGCCGACTGCGATGTGACTAGGCCTTGTCGCCGGATTGCGGCGCTGGCGGGCGAAAGCCCATTCGATCGTTCCCCAAAACAGCAGATTGCCGACATGCGCGGCGAGGCAATACTGACAATGAATCGCGGCGAAGAAAATGCGACCGAGAAATGCCACCGAGACGAGCGCGCTGAGTCGCGCGAGCCATACCAGTCCGATCGACACGCCGAGCGGTGACATCAGCCAGGCGATGAGCATGCCAAGAAAGAACGCGCCGCCGACGAACGACACGGGATAATCCATACCCGGCACTTTCCCCCACGCGTCGCGGCCGGCTTGCGCGCATGGGCTATCGTCGGTCCCACAGCCGAAGATTCCGATTGAGAACAACGATTGCGCGACGAGCATCGCCATCGCCCCGGTCGCCACGAGCAGAACCAGTACGCCGAAGACGCGGACGAATCCGGAAACGGGGAGCGTTGCGCTCGGTGTCTTTGCGGGAGTATGGGTCACGGCAAAACCTCCGAATGAAATCTGGAACGCGTCAGCCGGCGTCAAACTGGCCGTCGTGACCGCGCAGGCGATCAGATGCGGGAGTCTAACGCGCGTTTGCGGGGTTGTTGAACCTCAGCCGTCACGCGCTCGGCCAATGCATTGGCGGGCATCGTACGCTCGCATTTGGCGCAGAAAAAAGGCCGCGCTCCTCGCGCGGCCTGTACGGATTATCACGCGTTGCCGACCTTAGGTCGCCGCCATTTCGGGGCTCTTCGCCGCCGACTTGGGACTGCGACGGCCACCGGCGCGCGAGGCGGCCTCCTCCTCGGCCTCGATCCGCTGCCGGGCGCGTTCGGCTTTCGCCTTTCGCTGGTCGGCGGTCAGGCGGCGTTCCTTGAGCTTGCGGGCCTTACCGACGCGATCGCGCAGGTAGTACAGCTTCGCGCGACGCACCTTGCCCGTGCGGACACTCTTGATGGCGGCGATCTTTGGCGAGTGCACCGGGAAGATGCGCTCGACGCCTTCCTCGCCGACGAGGCGGCGGACCGTGAACATCTCATCCAGCCCCGCGCCGCTACGCGCGATCACGTCGCCGCGGAAGTCCTGCAGGCGCTCCTTGGCGCCTTCCGCGATGCGCAGTGTGACGACGACGGTTTCGCCAATGTTGATTTCAAGTGGATGGGCGCGTTTGTACTTCTTTACAACAATGTCGAACAACGGATGCCTCATGGCGCGCCTGCCTTTCTATCTGTATATCCCGATTGTCTCGTTTTCGTTTTGAAGATTGGGAAGGGTGCTGCGCGGCGAGAAAGCGGAGGGATCGAGCAAGTCGGGACGTCGTTCAGCGGTGCGTCGCTGCGACTCCGATGCCCGCCAAGCCGCGATCTTCGCGTGATCGCCGGAAATCAGCACGTCCGGCACGGCGTGTCCGCGAAACTCGCGCGGTCGCGTATAGTGCGGATGCTCAAGCGCGGGGTTTTCGAACGATTCATCGCCCGCAGCATCGGCGTTGCCCAGCGCGCCGGGCAGCAACCGCGTAACCGCGTCAATGACGGCCAGTGCTGGGATTTCGCCGCCCGTCAGCACGAAGTCCCCGACTGACAATTCCACCGGCTGAAGAATGTCGACGATGCGCTCGTCGTAGCCTTCATAATGTCCGCAGATCAGCAACAGCCGATCGTGCGCGGACAGGCTCTTTGCTTCGCGCTGCGTAAACGAACGGCCCTGCGGAGTCAGTAAGACACGCAGGGCCGTTCGTTCATCCAGCGCTTCGATCGCCTCGACGGCGTCAACGACGGGTTGGCACGACAGCACCATGCCCGGCCCGCCGCCGAACGGTCGATCGTCGACTTTGCAATGTGGGTCTGAAGAGAATTCGCGAAGCTGGTGGGTGTGAATTGAAACGACGCCGGCCGACTGCGCGCGGCCCAGGATGCTGGCCGTTATGTACGGCTCGAACACCTCCGGGAACAATGTAATGACATCGATGCGCATCGTGGTTGACTTGGTCGTTGTTTGGGAGTTACCCGATTCATATTCACGTGGTTACGCGGTGATCCCGTGCTTCTTGAGCAAGTTCCGAACCGTCTCGGTCGGCTCCGCGCCGACGCCCAGCCAGTGCTTGATCCGCTCTTCGTTCAGCCGCACCTGCTGCGCGGCCTCCTTATGTGTCGGGTCGTAGACGCCGAGTTCTTCCAGCATGCGACCATCGCGCTGGCTGCGCGAATCCATCGCGCCCAGCCGGTAGTAGGCCTGATGCGTGCGTCCCATCCGCTTGAGTCGAAGCCGAACCGCCATTCGTTTTACCTTTACTGCGCCTGTCCGTCTGAAAATGGGCCAGATCGGTGATGATATGCGGCTCCCCCAAGTTCAGCAAGTGGGGCCGGGCTCATATTCTGTGATTCAATCGGCCCCGTCGCCCACCACGTAAAGGCTTTGGTCATCGCGATTTGGGTGCGCGGCCGCCGCGTCACGCAAGATGAGGGCCGTCGGGCCGCCTGGCAGCCTACCCCTTGTGTTTATCGGAACTTCCGGCGCCCCGCGCCCGGGCCATTATCAAAATCGCAGTGCCAACCCCGCCGATGACGGCCCCGACCAGAAGCACCGACCGATTCGAGCGCGGCGCTGGGGGCTCGGCCACAGTTGGCGCCGAAACGATGTGGGGCGCCTGGCCGACCAGTATCGCCGCGTGGCGGGTGTCGCCGGTGCGTTCGCCGCGATAGGACTCGATCATTACGAAAACGGCGCTGAGTTGAATCGTCGCCCCTATGGGCAAATCAGCGTTGGACTCGGTCAGGATCGCCTTGCAGATCAGCGGGGCCCCGTTTCTCGTGAGCTGCAATTCGCTGACTTCGCCGATTGGGTGCAGGTCTTCGCGTTTCGGTCGCCAGCCGGTGTTGCGGCGAACGACGCCTTCGATCTGGACAACCTCCCCGCGAAAGTCGGCCGGTCGTTCAAGCAGTGCCCGCCAATCGTCAATGAGCTGTGCGTCGACCGGAAGGGACGTGTCTCGATCCGCGACATACCGCAAGACAGCGAAAAACGCTTCATTTCCGTATGCGAACTCGAAGTCGCGCACGTCGGCGAGTTGAGCCTGAATCTTAGCAGGTAGTTTGTCGCCGCTGTGCGCGATCACGGTCGTACCCCACGCCGCTATCGCCAGTGTCAGGAATCGATGTCGTCGGTCCATGCGTAGTCCGGCGCCAGATCGTTCGCGTCCGGCTGCTCCTCGACGGCCTGTTCCTGGGCGTCGCGCGGCTGGAACTTCGGCGGAGCCGGCGCGAGCCGCCATTGACCGTCTTCGCGGAACACGAGAATCGCCACGCGCCGCTCGGCGCCGCGCCGCAGCGAGATCTGGCTGCCCTCCTTCATGGCCACGTGGCAGATGACGACGTGTGTTTCCGGCTGATCGTGGATCGGCGTCTCGATTGACTCAACTCGCACGTTGTCCAAGGCATGGAAAATCGCCCGGAACCGTTCCCGCGATTCGGGCGAGGCCTCACGACCGACCATCCGCCGGTACGCGACGTAGTCGCCCGCGAGGCAGGAATCGAGGAATTCGCGAAGAAACGCGCTGACCTCGGGGTAGTCGCGCTCGAGGCCCGGGGCGAACATGGCCTGCGGTAATAACGCCGGCGGCTCGACCCGCATTTCGGTCTGTGTCGGGGACGGCTCGGCGGGTTTGGCGTCGCAGGCGAGCAGGCAGCAGGGGAGCACTAGCGACGTGGCCAGGCGCGAGAGGCGCCTTGCCGGGGCGCCGGTCGAGATCCGCAGTATTCTCGCGTAACGGTATTGCATGAGACTTCGGATGCTACGCGCCGAAGCGGGGTTTGTGTAGCGCGAAAGGCGGGAGCGCCTACACCTCCAGCCGCCGCAGGTGCCCCGCGCCGATGATCATCGCTCCGATCGCCGTTACCACGCAAAACGCGAGGGTGACGACCAGCATGTAGATGCTAATGGGCTGGAGGCGGTCAGGGAGGTTACGGTCGACCTCGCGCCAGAAGACGATCGAGATGGCGCCAAGGACGACGATGACGAAGAGCATGCTGATCACGAGATTCAGCGTGCCGCCAAAACCCGCTGCGATGCGGGCGGGGTTTCGTTGTGCCAGCACGGGAAACCGGGCGCCGAGGCCGATGGCCAACCCAGACAGCCCGATGCAGATTCCAAAGCACACGGCGATGTTGATACGGGCCCACACGGGTGACAGGTCAAGCACGTAGACGGCGAGGCCCATCACGCCCACCGCCGACACGACCGTGATGCTGGTGGCAAAGATGAACTTCACGAACAACAGGTCAAAACGGCGGACCGGAAGCGAGTTCAGCAGCCAGATCTGCTGCGTCTCGAGCGACAGCAGCGGATAGACGAACCGGCTGGTGAACGTGGCGAGGATCAGGCTGACGATCGCGAGGTTCAGGAAGGCGATGACGCCCTTCAGGCGCACGTTCTCCAGATCGAACGGCAATCGCTGCAGGTTGGCCACGTAAATCAAGAGCAGGCCGAACATGATCAGCATCTGTGTCCATTGTTTGGTGTCACGCGTGAAGGTGCGCAGGTCCTTGAGCATCAGGATCGCCCAGGCGCGCGGCACGATCAGGCGCAGCGGCCAGCACAGCGCGGCGGTGATCCACGCGTGCCGTATTGTCGGTGAAAAGCGGCCGGCCTGCGCACGGGAGTATGCGGTGGGCAGGGTCTTCGCGATCAGGTTTACGACGGCCCATGACAGGAACACGGCGTTGGCCAGAACGACGAAGCCGAAGAACACGCTGTTTTCAGGATCGTGACGGATCGCGGTGATGACGCCCCGCGCGGTCCAATTGGTGGGCAGGAACGGGTGATCGACGACGCCGAGTTCCCCGAATACTCCGTTGAGCCATTGTCCGACACCCTGCGTTCTGGCCGCGAGGCGGCGGATGAGCCACAGCCCGGCGAGCGTGAGCCCGCCACCAACGCCGATCGCGACGGTCAACGGCTTGCGTGGCGCCCACATCGCGACACTCCACGCGGCGAGCAGTCCCAGGCAGGCGGGGGTGATGGTGAAGGCCACGAAGTGCGCGAGGAACAGCGGATAGAAGTACCAGCCGACGTTCGCGCTGGATCCGACGGCGAACATCAAAGGGACGCCGAGCAACATGAACGACCAGCTGGACAGGAAGACGCCTTCCAGCCATTTCAGCAGCACAATCGCCCGCGGATGCGCCGGCGTCGCCAGCAAGTGGGCGGCTTCATCGCGCCCGAACAGTGAGCCGAACATCAGCAGGGCGTTGGAGAAACCGAGCATGACGCCGAGCACCAGGAAGAAGTGCATGAACAGGTGCTTGTTGGCGACGACGCCGACGATGTCCCATTCCTCGATGTGCATCATGACGCGCCGGAACAAGTAGTGCAGGGCGCCCCAGATCACGATCAGCACCGTCAGCACGAGCAGCGTGCGCGCCGGCGCGGTCTGCAACTGCTGATCAATCAGGTTGCGCAGTTGGATCAGACGGTAGCGCGCGAGCGTAATGAACCCGATACGGCCTCTCATGGGGGACTGGGACCCGGTTCCGGCTGATCATCGCCCCAGCCGTCGGTGAGGTGCAGGAAGATGTCTTCCAGGCGACCGGTCGCGCGGCGCTGCAGTTCCGCCAACGTTCCCAGCGCGATGAGTCGCCCCTGATGGAGAATGCCGATGCGGTCGCCGATCTGCTCGGCGACGTCGAGCGTGTGCGTGCTCATGAAAACCGTGCCGCCGTCCGCCGCGATCTCGCGGAACATGGTCTTGATGACGCGAATCGTTCGCGGGTCCAGTCCGACAATCGGCTCATCGACGATCAGCACGCGCGGATGGTGGATCATCGCCGCAGCGAGCGCGACGCGCTGCTTCATCCCATGACTGTACGACTCCGACAGCTGATCGATGAACTTCGACATGTCGAGGCGATCAACGATCCGGTCAAAACGCTCGCGCGCGGTCTTGCGCGGCACACCGTACATGTCAGACGTAAAGTTGATGAACTCACGGCCCGTCAGCTTGTCATAGAGGAATGGCTGATCGGGCACGTACGCGATTCCCTGCTTGGCGGCGGGCGCCTCGGGGCCCATCGGGATCCCGCAGACGGTGACGCTGCCTTGGTCCGGGGCCAGCAACCCGGTCGTCATCTTCAGGGTCGTGGTCTTTCCGGCTCCGTTTGGCCCGAGGAACGCAAATACTTCGCCCGCATAGAGTTGCAGCCATAGGTCTTCGACGGCGGTCTTGGCGCCGTAACGCTTGGAGACGCCATCCAGCGCGACCAGCGCCTCGCCTCCGCTTGCCGCAGGCTGACCATCTTTTTCGGCCGGCTGTTGTGGGTTGAATGGCGTAGGCTCGATCATGCCCGGTTCAATTCAGGAAATTCGTCGTCAGCGCCCTTCTGCGATAATCGGGGTCGTACGGTTCGTCAATGACCTCGATTTCGCCGAGCAATGGAGCTTCGATCACTTGCCGGGCGACGGAGCCCTCCGGCAGCACCCACGCTTTCATTCCATCGGTCTCAACCACGAAGGCCTCGACGGTCTGGTCTCTATACACGATCGGCTCAGTCCCGGTGACAGTGGCAAGGATGGAACGCGGCGCGGTGAACTCGGCGCCGAAATTCGACAGAACGCTGATCAGGTCCACCAGTTCAATCCGCCACGATCGACCGACGTAGAGGCCGGGCATTCGGCCATATGGCTGCATCAGGCTTCCAATGGCCCGTGTCGCCTGTGGTTCGAGAATAAAGGCGCCTTGCTGTTCACCCAGTTTCCAGACGCACGGAAAATCCCCGGACGTAATGTAGCCGCCGCGCAACTCCAGTTGCAGCGGCTCGCCGCGCGCGTCGCCGAGTCCGGTCAGCGACATTTTGAGGTCGTCGAGGCCCTCGTTGTTCTCGCGAAACGTCAGGCTCGTCTCCAGTTGCACGGGTGGCGTGCGCTTGCTCCCGAGTAACTTGACGGGGCGCAGCAGGGTGATCGCCTGAACCGAGGTTCGTCCGCCCGAGACGCGATAATCGATCCAGGTGTTGCCGATCTGTTCGCCGTTTCGATAGATCGCGAGCTGGGTTTGCAGCCGACCGTGCGTATCGAGCGGCACGCTTGACAGATCGGGCGGCTCGCCGGCGAGCCAATGCGGCACAATATCGCGCAGCGCCAGCGTCGTGTTCGCGCCGACCATCAGCACGGCCGAGAGGATTCCAATCCAGCGATTCAGCATTGCTTGCTCGCGGCGAGTCGATCTTGACGCCGCTCCGGCGGGTCGGTCGCACAGCCCGATTTTAGAAAGATCGCGCGAATGGGGTCAATTCGAGGCGCAGGGCCTGCGCGGCCCGGATGCCCGAAAGCGCTGAAACGGGCTCAACCCCTTGACCCGCAAGCCCTCACCACTATATTCCGCGCTTTCAGTTAAGAGGCGCGACCACATAATGGACCCTGATGTAACTCATTTCCCGCGATGGACCAACGGTCTACGCGCGGCGGGCGCCGTCGCTGTTTTGTCGGGCGGGGCGTACGCGACCGCGATCGTCCTGTTTGGCTTCTCGCCGTACGCGCTCGATGTCGGTTATCAACCCGTCCAGCCGGTGCCCTACAGCCATGCGCTCCATGCCGGTGAGCTCGGAATGGACTGCCGCTATTGCCACACGACGGTCGACAAGGGGGCGAAGGCGGGAATTCCTCCTTTGGAGACCTGCATGGGTTGCCATGCCGCAATCCGCTCGGACAGCGAAAAGTTGAAGCCGTTGCGCGAGGCCTACGACACGGGCCAGCCGTTGCGATGGGTTCGGGTCCACGATCTGCCCGACTACGTGTATTTCGATCACAGCGCGCATGTGAATCGCGGCGTCGGCTGCGTGAGTTGTCACGGTCGGATCGATCAGATGGAAGTCGTGTATCAGCAGGAGCCGCTGAGCATGAACTGGTGCCTGGACTGCCATCGCGAACCGAACAAGAACGTCCGCCCGCTGGACAAGATCACGGCGATGGACTTCGTCCCGGATGAGTGGAAGAAGGACGCCACGCAGGCCGAAATGGGCGATGAACTGGTGAAGCAGCACAACCTCAAACCTTCGACGGATTGCTCTACATGCCATCGCTGATCGACGAGTCCGCCGGCAAGACCTATTGGCGCAGCCTTGAGCATCGCGCTGATTCGCCGGAGTTCCGCGCGTTTGTCGAGCGCGAATTCCCCGGCATTGTCGACCAACTGAACTTTCACACCTCGCGCCGCAATTTCATGAAAGTGATGGGCGCTTCGCTCGCCCTCGCCGGGGCGGCGGGTTGTCGATGGCCGAGGGAGGAGATCGTCCCGCTGGCGCGTCGGCCCGAAAACCGCATTCCGGGCGAAGCCGCCTACTATGCGACGACCATCGAGCGTGACGGTGTCGGCCTCGGAGCAGTCGTCACAAGCTATGAAGGGCGCCCGATCAAGATCGAGGGTTCGCCCGAGCATTCGTACAGTCTCGGCGCCAGCGATGGCCTGATGCAGGCCGAAATCCTGACCATGTACGACCCCGATCGCAGCGGATTGCCGCGGCATCGCGGGAAGGCCTCGAGTTGGGAGGAGTTCCGCGCGGCGCTCAGTGGCGCCCACGGTCGCGTCGCCGTGCTAACCACGCCGACTTGTGTGGAAGCGCTTGGCGGCGCCGACCGGCTCAAGTCAGTCGATTTGTACTTCTGGGCGCCCGCTGACGGAAACGCGGACAACGGCCTGCGCGACGCCGGCGGCAATGCGGTTCGGCCGCTGCTGAACTTCCGAAACGCCAAGGTCATCGCGGCCTTCGACAGCGACTTTCTGGGGGCGCACCCGGCGGCGATTCGCCACGCGCGCGACTTTGCCGCCAATCGCGGTCCCGAAGGGATGTCGCGCTTGTACGCGATTGAAGGCCACTATTCGCTGACCGGCGCCAATGCGGATCATCGCTACGCGGAGCGCCCCAGCGCTGTCGCGACGCGCCTGGCCCAGCTCGCGCACGCTTTGGCCGAAAAGGGCGCTGCTTTGCCCGCCGGCCTGAAGTCATCGGAAGGCGCGGCGCAGCCGGCGTACATGGAGAAAATGGCGGACGACTTGTTCCATGCCGGTTCGCATGCGCTGGTGGTCGTCGGCCCCGCGCAGCCGCCCGCCGCTCATGCGATCGCAGCCGCGATTAACAAGGCGCTCGGCGCGGAGGGCGAGACGGTCTCGTATATCGCCAGCCCGCTCGCGAAGGGTAAGTCGATTTCTGATCTCGCGAAGCGTCTGGACGCGGGCGAGGTCGAAACCTTGCTGATCATCGGTTCGAATCCGGCCTATGACGCCCCAGCCGACCTCAAACTGGCCGAGGGCATCAAGAAGGCAAAACACACGTTTCATGTCGGGCTGTTCGCTGACGAAACGGCCCAAGTCTGTGAATGGCACGCCCCGCTGGCGCACGCGCTGGAAACGTGGGCCGTGTATCGCGCTTGGGATGGCCGGCTGTGTGTGTCGCAGCCGCTGATTGCCCCGTTGTTCAACGGCGTGACGGCGGCCGAAGCGATATCAATCGCAACCGGGACTGCTGAGGCGACAGCGTACAAGATTGCCCGCGACGTGTTGGGATCAGCGGCCAAGCTCGGCTCCGGCGACGCGTTTGAAGGCGCATGGCGGAAGGCGGTGCACGACGGCGTGGTGCGCGAAGCCGCCCCGGCCGCCGACGTGGCGCTCGATTCGACGAACTGGGGCGCGCTGCTCGGGGGCTTGAAGGAGCAGAAGAGCGGCTTTGAACTCGTGTTCCCGCCGGACAGCAAGGTTTACGACGGCCGCTACGCGAACAACGGCTGGCTGCAGGAATTGCCCGATCCGCTGACGAAGATCACGTGGGATAACGCGGCGTTGATTTCGCCCGCTGACGCCCGCGAATTGAAGGTCGGTCGTGATGATCTTGTGACGATCGAACACGCCGGCGCGAAGATCACGGCCCCGGTGTACGTCATGCCCGGCCAGGCCCGCGGCACGGTCAGCGTCGCGCTCGGTTACGGGCGAACGTTCGTTGGTCCTGTTGGCGCCGGCGTCGGTGTGAACGTCTATCCGCTGCGCACATCGACCGCGCTTGGCTTCGGTGTCGGCGCGAACGTCACGCGCGCCAGCGGTGGCCACGAGTTGGTAACGACGCAAGACCATCAGGCGATTGACACGGCGGTTGGCCGTGCTGAAGCGGCCCACCGCGTAGAAGAACTGCTTGTTGAGACGCCGGTGGCGGCGTTTCTCGCCGGCAAGAAGGGCGCCGAACACGCCACAGAGGCAGACGAGCATTCAGAAAACGGCGGTGACCACGGCGGCGCCGAACATCACGTCGCACTGCAGTTGTTCGCGGAGCACGAGTACGACGGCCACGCTTGGGCGATGGCGATCGACCTGACCAAGTGCAACGGCTGCTCGGCGTGCGTCATCGCGTGCCAGGCGGAAAACAACATTCCGGTTGTCGGCAAGGGCGAGGTGAAGCGCGGCCGCGAGATGCAATGGCTGCGAATAGACCGGTACTTCAAGGGGCAGCCGGAGGACGCCGACGTCGCGATCCGGTTCCAGCCGCTGCCGTGCATGCATTGCGAGAACGCGCCGTGCGAGCAAGTGTGTCCTGTCGCGGCGACCGTGCATGACGCCGAAGGCCTGAACGTGATGGTCTACAACCGTTGCGTCGGCACGCGGTATTGTTTGAACAACTGTCCGTACAAGGTGCGTCGCTTCAACTGGTTCTACAACCATCACGGCCCGCGCCACCCGCGTAATCACGGCGTCGGCCCGACCTACGCCAGCCAGATTCAGCTCACTGATCTGGAGAAAATGGCGAACAACCCGGCCGTTACCGTCCGCAGCCGCGGCGTGATGGAAAAGTGCACGTTCTGCGTGCAACGGATCAACCACGCCAAGATTCTGGCGAAGAACGAGGCCGTACAGCACGGAACGGCGTACGAGATTCCGGACGGCGAGATCACGACGGCCTGTGCGCAGGCCTGCCCGGCGGAAGCGATTGTGTTCGGCGACATGAACGACCACGAAAGCCGCGTATACGGGCAGTTCCATGGCGGTCGGGCTTACAGCCTGCTGGATCACCATCTGAACACGAAGCCGCGGACGCGTTACTTGAAAAAGCTGACGAACCCGAAAGACGGCGCCGGCGAGCATAAGCCGGCGCACGCCTGATCGCGCGATCGGGCCCCGAAGGGAGCAGATAGACGCCAATGGCCAGCATTGTCGGCGAAGTTGACAACACGATGCAGGATCCGCGACGCCGCGCGCCGCTGGTCACGGGGCAGCATGACGCCGCTTCGATCACGCGATCGGTGGCGTCCATTGCAGAAATCCCGGTCGATCAGACACCGCTGGGCTGGTACGTCGGGTTCGGCATCTCCGCGACCATCACCGCGATTCTGGGTTTCGCTGTTTTCTGGCTGTTGTTCAACGGCGTCGGCGTGTGGGGCGTTAACAACCCCGCCGGCTGGGGTTTTGCGATCATCAACTTCGTTTTCTGGGTTGGTATTGGTCACGCCGGCACGCTGATCTCGGCGATTCTGTTTCTGTTCCGCCAGCATTGGCGGACCGCGATCAACCGCTTCGCCGAAGCGATGACGATTTTCGCCGTTATCTGCGCCGGATTGTTCCCGGGCATCCACATCGGGCGCGTGTGGCTGGCGTTTTACCTCTTCCCGATTCCCAACCAGATGGCGATGTGGCCGAACTTTCGCAGCCCGCTGTTGTGGGACGTGTTCGCGGTCGGCACGTATTTCACGGTTTCGCTGCTGTTCTGGTATGTCGGCCTGATTCCCGATCTGGCGACGCTGCGCGATCGCGCGACGAACAAGTGGCGTAAGCTGATCTACGGCGCCCTGGCCATGGGTTGGACCGGTTCGATGCGGCATTGGCACCGTTACGAGCGCGCCTACCTGATTCTCGCCGCGCTTGCGACGCCGCTGGTGCTCAGCGTGCACTCGGTCGTGTCGTTCGACTTCGCCATAGCGCAGTTGCCCGGGTGGCACACGACGATCTTCCCGCCGTACTTCGTCGCGGGCGCCATTTTCTCGGGCTTCGGTATGGTGGTGACGCTGGCGGTTCCGGCTCGGCAGTGGTGCGGGTTGAAGCACATCATCACGCTGCGGCATCTGGAGAACATGAACAAGGTGATTCTCGCCACCGGCTCGATGGTGGGATACGCCTATGCGATGGAGTTCTTCATCGCCTGGTACAGCGGCAACAGCTACGAGCAATTCGCGTTCATCAACCGCGCCATGGGCCCATACGCGTGGGCGTACTGGACGATGGTCAGCTGTAACGTGATTTCGCCGCAGTTATTCTGGTTCAAGGCGATTCGAACCAGCGTTCCGGCGATGTTCATCGTCAGCATTTTCGTGAACATCGGCATGTGGTTTGAGCGCTTCGTGATCGTGATCACTTCGCTGACGCAGGATTTCCTGCCATCGTCATGGGATTACTACACGCCGACGGCGTTTGACTGGCTGACGCTGTTGGGCAGTTTCGGCTTGTTCTTCACGCTGTTCCTTTTGTTCTGCCGGTTCCTGCCGATGGTCGCCATCGCCGAGGTCAAGGCGATCATGCCGGGCGCGCATGGCGCGCATGGCCACGGACACGGCGATGAGCATGCTGAACACGCTCCGGCGATGGAGGCCGCCCGATGAGCCACGCGTCGCCAAAGACCGTCGCGGTTTCGACTGAGCCGGGCGCCCTGGCGTATTACCTGCTTGAATTCGAGACGCCCGACGCGATTCGTTCCGCCGCGCGCCGCGTGAATGAAGCGGGCTGGACCCGCTGGGACACGCACACGCCGTACCCCATTCACGGCCTCGACGCGACGATGGGCGTCCGGCCGACCGTTCTGCCGGTGATTGTCTTCGTGTGCGGCTGCCTTGGCGCGCTGACGGGTCTCGCGCTGCAGTGGTGGGCGAACGCATCGGATCCCGCGAACTTCAAGTTCATTCCGACATTCCTGCAGGGCTATCACTTCCTGATCAGCGGGAAGCCGTACTTCAGCCTGCCGGCCAACATCCCCGTCATTTTCGAGCTCACGATTCTGTTCTCGGCGTTCGGCGCGGTGTTCGGGATGCTGGGGCTGAATTTCCTGCCGGACTTGTACAACGCGCTGTTCAACAGCCGGCGATTCGCCCGCGTCACAGATGATCGGTTCTTCATCTCACTGGACGCGCGCGACCCGCGGTTCGACGAGCGTAAGACGCGTGAGTTCGCCGAGACGCTCGGGGCGGCTGTTGTGGAGGACGTGCGTCATTCGCCGTGGACGGCTCCGCCGCAGTGGATGGTGCATGTCGGCGTCGTGGCGTCGATCGTCGCGCTAGTGCCGCTCGCGTTGATTGCGCGGTCGTGGACGGCCAAATCGCCGTTGCCGCGTTTCCACATCGTGCAGGACATGGATAACCAGGAGCGCTACAAGGCGCAGATGGAAAACCCCATCTTCGCCGACGGCCGCGCGACGCGGTTGCCGGCCGAGGGCACGGTCGCGATCGGTGAGCTGTACGAGGACACGCACTACTGGTATGGCCTGGTGGACGGCAAGCCGGCCGAAACCATGCCGGAGCGGGTCGAGCTTAACGAAGCACTGATGGAGCGCGGCCGCAAGTTGTTTGACATCAACTGCTCCGCGTGCCACGGCTATGACGGCGCGGCGTATGGGGCGATTCGCGTCCGCGCCGACGCCATCGGCAATGTGTTGGCGGTGCGCTCGTTCTACGAGCGCTCCGTGATGGAAAAGTCGGTCGGCCACTTGTTCAACACGATCACGAACGGCTTCCAGACGATGCCGGCGTACGGCCATCGCGTCTCGACCGAAGACCGCTGGGCGATCGTCGCTTATGTGCGGGCGCTGCAACGTTCGCGGTCGGCGAGCGTGGATGATCTGACGACTGAGGAGCGAGCGCGGCTCAGATAGAGCGGCGTTCTGGAGCAGAGATAGGAACGATACGTGGCTCATTCCGCATCCATCGAAGCGTCCAACATCGACTTTCGCGGGCACGCGCCGCGACTGGTCACGGCCGCCCGCATGCTGGGCCTGATCGGCCTTGTGCTGACGGCGATTGTCGGCGTCGCGGCGATATCCATGGGAGACGGGCACGCCAGGGAGAGTATCTGGCGCGCATATGTGGCGAATCTGTGCTACTTCACCGCGATCGGGCTGGGCGGTCTGATCTTCGTGCTGATCCAGCACGCCACCCGCGCCGGCTGGAGTGTTTCGGTGCGACGACTGGCGGAGAGCACGGCCGGCGCATTGCCGACAATGGCGATGCTGGCGATTCCGATCGTCGTGGTGATGTTGCTCAGCCTGCCCGGAATCGAAGAGGTATACCCTTGGCTCAAGTCGGGATACGACCGCTCCAACGCGGCCTACCTGAACAAGCCGTTCTTCGCGATCCGGATGGTCGTGTTCTTCGGCATATGGATCTGGCTGGCGAACTTCTTCGTGAACAGCTCGGTATTGCAGGATCAGACCGGCGACGTCCGGCTGACGAGCCGGATGGAGTCGCGCTGCTATCCGGGGATTCTGCTGTACGCGCTGACGTCGACGTTCTTTGTGATCGACATGCTGATGTCGATGAACCCGCATTGGTACAGCACGATTTTCGGCGTCTATTACTTCTCGATCTCGTTCGTGAACAACGTCTCGGTCATGGCGCTGATGATCTTCTTCCTGCATCGGGCCGGGTTCATGCGGAACGTCGTCAGTAATGAACATCTGCACGATGTCGGCAAACTCGTCTTCGCCTTCACCGTGTTCTGGGCGTATATCGGCTTCTCGCAGTACATGCTGATCTGGTACGCCAGCCTGCCGGAGGAGACGTTCTGGTTCATGGCCCGGCAGAGCGGTCCATGGCTGTACCTGTCGATCCTGCTGATTCTGGGCGGGTTCTTCATCCCGTTCCTCGGCCTGATCTCGC
Organism: Phycisphaerales bacterium; assembly: GCA_020427345.1. Taxonomy (GTDB): domain Bacteria; phylum Planctomycetota; class Phycisphaerae; order UBA1845; family Fen-1342; genus DSPM01. The sequence goes on from JAGQOO010000022.1 coordinate 20,314, forward strand.
GCCATCCGAAGCGCCGCGCCGCGGCGTTGGCGGTCGGGGCCGCGTGGGTGCTCGTCGTGCACTGGTTCGACATTCTCTGGTTGGCGCTGCCGAGGGCAAACCCCGAAGCCGGCGCAGTCACCATCAGCGGGACGACGCTCGTGTTCGACCTTGTGCTGTCCTTGACCGCGATGATCGGAATTGGCGGGATTTTCGCGTCGGCTGTGCTGCAGCGGTTGGGGTCGGCGTCGCTCGTGCCGACGCGCGATCCGCGGCTGAACGAAGCGCTGGCGTTTCACAATTTCTAAAGGGATTGACGAGTGGCTGACCCAACTCCAAACCTTGCTTCTACCGCGCAGGGCGACGATCCGGTCGCGGGTCCGGTGTTTTACATCGGCGTGCTGCTCGGGTTGTCCTTGCTGATCACAGTCTTTGCCATTGGCGCCCTAACATACGGATATGTAAACGCGACGCAGGCGGGGCGGGTCGAGGGTCGCGGTGACGTTAAGCTGCTCGATAACGAGCGCGCGCAACGAGAAGCGCTGCTCGCCGGCCCGATCTGGGTAGACCAGCAGCAGAAAATCGTCCGGGTCCCGGTTGATCGGGCGATGGAACTCGTTCTCAACGATTGGAAGAACGGGAGTAAGGCAATTCACTGGCTGCCGCCGGCGGACAGCGCCGCAGCGCCGGCGGGCGATGCGCAGCCGAAGGCGGATTAAGGGATACGTTGACCGAAGCGACGAATAACTTGGGGATTCGCGAAGCTGCGACGGGCCTTTGGCGTTCACGATGGGCTGTCGGAGCGGTCGTCGTTTGGCTGGCGACCGGCGCCTTCGCGCAGGATTTCGATCCCGAAAACCCGCGCGACGACATCAAAGGCGTCGAGATTCAGCAGAATCTGAATGCCCGGTTGCCGCTTGACCTGCTGCTCGTTGACAGCACGGGCGAGACCGTTCGCCTCGGCGACTGCTTCACGAAGGGCAAGCCCGCGATCCTGACGCTGAACTACTACAAGTGCCCGATGATCTGCGATATCCAGCTCAAAGGCATGGTGGCGGCGCTGCAGGAGATCGATTGGGCCATCGGCGATGAGTTTAACATCATCACGGTGAGCTTTGACCCGACCGAAGGCCCCGAACTCGCCGCTGCCAACAAAGACTCGTACTGCAAACTCTACGGGCGCACGACGGCCCGCTCCGGCTGGCGCTTCATGACCGGCTCGCCGGCGAACATTCGCAAGCTGACGGAGATTGCGGGCTTTGGCTACCGCTGGAACGAGTCGCGCGCCGAATGGGCGCATCAGACGGCGCTGATCATCTGCACGCCGGACGGCCACATCGCCCGCTACATTCCGGGCGTCGCGTATGAGCCGGACGTGATTCGGGGGGCGCTGCTGGAAGCGTCGAACGGCAAGATCGGTTCGATCAGCGACGCGATTTTTTTCCTTTGCTATCACTACGACCCCGACGCGAACAGTTATGTGCTTTCGGCGATGAAAGTCATGCGGTTGGGGGGCACGCTGGTCGCCATCGTGTTGTTCGGTGGCATCGCCTGGATGTTCATAAGAGAAAAGGCACGGCGGCGCGCGGAAGCGGCGCGGCCGGTTGGTGCGGAAAGCTGATATGACAACGCTACTGGCTGAAGGCGTCGACCTGAGCAAACTGCCGACGATCGAGGAGGGTTGGATGACGCCCGTTGAGGCGTCCACCTTCGCCGGTCCGGTCGATTGGCTCTTTTACTACATCTTCTGGATGAGCGCGGTCTTTTTTGTGCTGATTGTCGTGCTGATGTTCTATTTCATGTGGCGCTATCGCCGCCGCACGAATAACGACCCCGTCGGCCAGATCCATCACAATACGCCGCTCGAACTGGCGTGGAGCGTTTTTCCGGGCCTGTTGCTCGTGACGATGTTCTGGTGGGGGTTCACGGGTTTTGTCGATATGCGTCGCGTGCCCGAAAACCCGAACGATGTGTCGGTGCAGGCGGCGAAGTGGAACTGGTCGTTCACGTATCCAAACGGTTTGAACCATCCGGAACTGCATTGCGTATTGAACGCGCCGACCCGGCTGGTCATGACGTCATCGGACGTGATTCACAGCTGTTTCATTCCGGCGTTTCGCATCAAGCGCGACGTTGTTCCGGGTCGCTATTCGGAACTCTGGTTCAAGCCGACCAAGGTGGGACGGACCGCCCTGTTGTGCGCGGAATACTGCGGCACAAGTCATTCGGACATGATCGCGCACGTCGAGGTGCACGCGACGCAGGAAGAATACGACGAGTGGCTGGAGAAGGCCGATCCGCTGCGCGGCATGACGGACGAGCAATATGCCGAGTATCTGAAGGACCCGGTGAAGTTCATCGACAACGCGCCGGATGAGTTGAAGGGGCGCGTAATGCCCCCGGCCGACTTTGGTCGTGAGTTGTGGGCCCGCAAGGGCTGCAACCAGTGCCACTCGCTGGACGGCAAGCCCGGCAATGGCCCGACGTGGAAGGGCCTGTGGGGCTCGCAGCGCAACTTCACTGACGGTTCCTCGACGACGGCTGACGAGAACTACGTACTGGAGTCAATCCGCAACCCCGGTAAGAAGCTGGTTCAGGGGTACGGGCCGGTGATGCCGACGTTGAACGTGTCCGATCGTGAAATCGACTGCCTGATCGCGTTTATCAAGACGCTGAAGTAACAGGGGAGCTTGTAGTGTCAACGATGCCCATCGCCGGTGAGGTCCGCGGCCACCTCGAGCGCGATAACTATTTGAACTGTGACCGCACGCTGATGTCGTGGCTGGGAACGCTTGACCACAAGCGGATCGGCGTGATGTATCTGATCGGCATCATGTCGTTTTTCCTGATCGGCGGCATGTTCGCGGTACTGGTGCGCACGGCGCTACTGATCCCGCAAAAGGGCGATACCGCGCTCGGCGAAGCCATCAGCGCCAACGCCTACAACATGTACTTCACGCTGCACGGCGCGATCATGGTGTTCATTGTGATCATTCCGGGCATTCCAGCCGCCCTCGGCAATATCGTGCTGCCGCTGATGCTCGGCGCGAAAGACGTCGCCTTTCCGCGGCTGAACCTCGCCAGCTTTTACTTCTGGTGCGCCGGCGTGACGATGATGGTCCTCGCGATTCTGGGCGGCGGCGTTGATACCGGGTGGACGTTCTATACGCCCTACAGCACCGACACGGCCAGTTCGATGGCCGGCGTGCCGCTGGCATTGCTCGGGGCGTTCATACTGGGGTTCAGCTCGATCTTCACAGGTATGAACTTCATCGTCACGATTCATAAGCTGCGGCCACCCGGGATGGGCTGGTTCCAGATGCCGCTGATGCTGTGGGCGCTGTACTCCACCGCCGTCATCCAGGTGCTGGCGACACCCGTGCTCGCCATCACGCTGCTCATGATTGTCTTTGAGCGCACGTTCCGCGTGGGCGTCTTCGATCCAGCGCTCGGTGGCGACCCCGT
>JAGQOO010000230.1 GCA_020427345.1 Phycisphaerales bacterium
GGATGAACCGCAGGTCCTTTTGGGGGTTACCGAGCCCGGCCAAAAGCCGGTTCATCCGCGACAGATTGAAGTTGGTGACGTTGTACCCGACGCGCGTCATGCGCTCGTAGTTCGTCCGCTCACCGAGGAAGGCCAGTGCTGCCCTGTAAGTCTTTATCTGGGAAGACTTTGCGGCTGGCTTGGTCTTTCGCGGGGCGGCCTTCGAGCGTTTGGTTGTCTTCGTCTTGCTGATGGCCTTACCCATAATATTAGGATATCGCCTACTCTCGATTTCGTCAATGAACCGGGCCCGGTTCGGACCGTGAGCATATCCGCTAACTTGTTGCCAGATGGAGATTTACGCACAAATGCCCGACAAGCGGCATGAGTCAAACGTCCGGATAACGGTGCTGCTCTCACGCCAGCCTTACGACGTGGTTGTGGGAGTAGAAGCGCTGGTCGAGCTCTCGCTGCGGTTGCAGCAACTATCAGACGTTTCTCGAATCGCCGTCGTTACCGACGATCGGGTAAACGCTCTCCACGGCCCGACCTTGCGCGAAGCCGTCGGCCACGCCGCCAGGTTCAACGTCGTGGAACAAGGGGAGGCCAGCAAGTCCGCCGCGTCAGTCGGCCGACTATATGACGCGTTTGCTGAAATCGGGTTGGGGCGGCGTGATCTGGTGATCACGTTCGGCGGCGGGATGGTCAGCGACCTCGGCGGGTTCGCCGCCGGCACTTGGATGCGCGGCGTTCCCGTGATTCATGTTCCCACCACCCTCGAAGGGGCGATCGACGCGGCCATCGGCGGCAAGACCGCCATTAATCACGCTGTCGGAAAAAACCTGATTGGTGTCTTTCACCAGCCGATCGGCGTGTATATGAACCCGGCGTTTCTTCGAACCCTATCCGACCGCGACTACCGCGCAGGACTCGCTGAGAGCGTCAAGCATGGCATGATTCGTGACGCGGCGCTGTTTGAGTGGCAGGAGGGCGCTGTCGACGACATACTCGCGCGGAAAGAGGCTACGTTGACGGAGTTGATCCGCGCGAACTGCGCGACCAAGGCCCACTATGTCGCCACCGACGAGCGTGAGTCCGGCCCGCGGGCGCTATTGAACTTCGGCCATACGATCGGTCACGCGATCGAATCGCATAGCGGTTTTGATCTGCGGCATGGCGAGTGCGTGGCGCTCGGCATGATCGCCGAGAATCGCATTGCGGTTAATCGGCACGCGCTGTCGGAGGAGTCCGCAAGGCGCTGTCGTGAATTGTTGTCGGCCTTTGGGTTGCCGCTGCGGCTTGCAAAGCCCATTTCGTTTGATGAGATGAAACGCGCGATTCAGTTCGACAAGAAAGCCGTCGGCGGCCGAGCCCGTTTCGCGATCGCGCATGAAATCGGCCATGCGATGGTCGTGAGCAATGTGCAGGATGAAGAGCTTGAAGCGGCGCTCACCGAGATCGCGCCCGAGTGATGTTCGACGCTAGACGCGCAATGACGTGCGCGGCGCCTTCGCGCCTTGGAACGTCCTGAGCAGCGGACGCACGCGTTTCGACAGGAACTGTCGGGTTTGCCGCGGCGCCAGGCCGACATACGCGGCGGGACGCATCACGTCGCTCCAACGGATTCCCTTGAAAGCCGCGTCGCCCTTGAGGCGGTCGATCAGGTCGTTTGGCTTCGCCTCGCCCTTGACGCGCGCGCCGGCCGCCTGCGCGTGGGCCCGAATGCGCTCGTGCAATTCCTGACGATTGCCGCCGCGCGACACTGCTTCCATCAGGATGTTCTCCGACGCAATGAACGGCAGTTCGGCCTCAATCCGCGCGGCGATTGTCGCCGGATACACCACCATGCCGTCAAAGATGTTTTCCATCAGCACGAGAATCGCGTCCGCGGCCAAGAACGCCTCGGGCATCACGATGCGCTTGGCACTGGAATCGTCGAGCGTCCGCTCCAGCATCTGATCACTGAGCGTGATCAGCCCGTTGCTCGCGAGTGTCATCAGGTAACGCGACAAGCCGGTGGCGCGCTCGCAGCGAGCCGGATTGCGCTTGTAAGGCATTGCCGAGCTGCCGACCTGCTTCGTCTCGAACGGCTCCTCGATCTCTTTCAGCATCGCCAACAGGCGGATGTCATTGGAGACCTTGATGACGCCGGCGGCCATCGCGGCGAGCGTGTTCAGAATCTGCGCATCGACTTTGCGCGAATACGTCTGCCCACAGACCGGGTACACGTCGTCAAAGCCGAGCCGGCTGGCGAAATCACGCTCCAGTCGCTCAACCTTGGCGGCTGACCCGAGCAGCTTCAAGAACGAGGCTTGCGTGCCGGTGGCTCCGCGCAGTCCGCGGCACTTCAAGTCTGCGCGCAGTTGCGCCAGCGACTCCAAATCCTCGACAAACTCCGCCAGCCACAGGCTGGCCCGCTTGCCGACGGTCGTGAGTTGGGCGGGTTGCAAATGCGTAAAGCCGAGGGCCGGCAAGTCGGCGTACTCTTCACAGAAATCCGCCAGTACGCGACATGTCGCCGCCGCCCGCGCGATCAGCAGTTCGAGGGCCGAGCGCATCAGGATCAGGTCGGCGTTGTCGACGACATCCATGCTCGTCATACCCATGTGGATCACGCCGGCCGCGTTGGGCGCGGCTTCGCCGAACGCGTGAATATGCGCCATCACATCGTGCCTGGTACGACGTTCGTGTTCGGCGACGCCGTCGAAGTCGATGTCGTCAAGCGCTCGGCGCATGGCCGCGAGGTGCGTTTTCGTGATAGGCAATCCGAGCGCGTGCTGGGCTTCGGCGGCGGCCAGCCAGACGCGCCGCCACGTGCCGTAGCGGGATTGGCCGGACCACAGCGCCGCCATATCGCGTGACGCGTAGCGCGTGACCAAGGGGTTCTGGAAAGAGACTTCGGGTTCAGTACGCGATCTGGCTTTGGACATCCGTTCGCTCGGAAAAGGGGGCGAAGGCGCTGCTCACGAAGCGACATTGTAGCGCCGGGGGTGTGGTTCGGCGACGGGCCGGAGTTAAGTGAAGCGGCGCCCCGCGTAAGGGCGCCGGCGTTGGCGATCCGTTTCGGCCGTGGTCGCGGCTACGGGCGAGACGCCGCGTGTGCATCGTCCGGCAGTTTGGCCTGCAGCTTTTCGGCGCGGCGGGCGGCGATCGTCCCCGGGTGCTCTTCGAGGATTTTTCCGATCAGCTCGCGCGACTGGTCGAACATGTCCATGCTGTAGTAGCGCTCAGCCTGAAGCACGAGGATGTCCGCTTCGTCGGCGGCGCGGCGCTTCGAAATGCTGCGCTGGATCGACTCGTTGCTTTTGATTCGTTCAAGCGCCTTCTCGGCTTCCTGAATGGCCGCGGTCTTTTCCGGCATTTCGACATCGGCCTCTTTTTCTTCCGCTTCTTTTACGCGGCGCTCGTAGTCGCGCATGACGTCGCGATAGATCTCCCGAGCCTCCTCGTAGTAATCAAACTCCTCGTAGTAGCGGGCCTGGTCCAGACGAATCTGAGCCTTCGCCTCTTCGGTGTGATTCCTGATCAGCTCTTTCTTGCGACGGTCGCCGTTGACGCGGCTCACTTCCTTTTGCGCCTCGGTGCCGACGTCCGTTCCGTCAAAGCGAAAAGCGACATTGGCGAAGATGCGGCAGGCTTCGTCCCATTGGCGATCCCGTTCCAGGTCACGCGCCTTTTTCAGCCACTCCACCGCCTTGGACTCGAGCGTATCCATTTTGCTTTTCGCCGACGAGTACGCCGAGGCGCCGTCATTCGTCCATTGAACAATCTGCTTGTAAAGCGTGTACGCCTCGCCAAGTTCGCCCTTGTTCTCGGCGTCGGCCGCGCGGCGTGTTACATCATCGAGGTAGCGCGGCTGGCTGGCCGGTGGCGGCGTGCGCTGGATCGCCTCCTCAACGCGGGCCTTGAGGTCGTCCCATGGCCGGCCGCGCCACACCGTGACACCGAGCGGGTCGATGACGTAGACCATCGGGTGCGAGGTGATGCCGTAGGCGGCTTCGAACAGGTTTCGGACGCCGAGGCCGGTCCAGGCGAAACTGCCCTCGGGGTCGATGTCGTTCTCGCGCAGCAAATCCCCGACCTGGTCGTTATCGAAGCCAGCGAAGGTAATGAGCACCACACCCTGCTCTTTGAAGCTCTTGGCAACATCCGCGACGGTTTTCAGGCCGTCACGAGAATCTGCGTGGTTGGGATTGAAGAAGTAGAAGATCAGCATCTTGCCGCGATGCGGCTCAAGGAGCTTTTGCTTCTTCTCTCCTTCGGGGGCGTTCTCGCGCTCGTATTCGACCTCGACCGCCGGCCGGCCGATGTTCTGGGCCCACGCGGCCGACGGCATCGCCAAAGCCGCAAGAATCGTCCATCGCGTCCAGCGTCTCATGCTCTATCCTTTTCGCACATCCCGGCGATCGGCGGGGCCGGTATCGCCTCGAAAACTCGCGCAAGAACCCTGCTAAGTCGAGTTTAGCTTACTCGCCGTTGATTCAGACGCCAACGCGCCCGGAAACATGGCGGGAAATGCGTGTTTTTGTCGGCTTGGCGGAAAACGCCCCAAGGTTGAACGAGTCGGCTGAGGCCTTTAGGATTGGTGAAAATCGGCATGTCTCGTCAAAGGAGCCCTCGTGAAGATCAGCATCGAATACTGCACGCAGTGAAACTACAAACCCAAAGCCGCCAGTTTGGCGGACGCGATTGAGTCTGAATACGGCGTGACGCCAGAGCTGATCTCCGGCCGCGGCGGCGTTTTCGACGTAAAGTGTGATGATAAGATGGTTTACAGCAAGCACGATACCGGTCGGTTCCCGGAACATTCGGAGGTCATCGAGGCGCTGAAGGCGCTCAGATAGGTCGCCTTTGGTGGCGCGTTCGGCGCCGCTTCTGGGAAGGGGGGTAGTCTTGCGCATTGCGCTGACCGGCGCGACCGGGTTCCTCGGTCGCTATCTGTTGCGCCGCTTCTGTGCCGGCGGCCATGACGTTCGCGCCTGGGCGCGGGGCGGGAGCGATCGCGCCGGCGTGGAGTCCCTCGCGGAGTGGATCGACGGCGAACTGGGCGATGACGAAGCGGCGGCGCGGCTGGTTCGTGGTTGCGACTCCGTTGTGCATGCCGCGCTGTTTCGACCCGGCGAGGCGTTTCGGGGACAAGAAGGCGACATCGTTGAGTTCGCCGACAAGAACGTGCTTGGCACGCTTCGGCTGATTCGCGCATCCATCGCGGCGGATGTCGAGCGGTTTGTTTTCATT
>JAGQOO010000231.1 GCA_020427345.1 Phycisphaerales bacterium
CTCAATCGGGCGATGACCAGCGAGCAGGTGTGGGACGAAGCGACCATGCGCGAGAGGCCGGCGCCATGGCCCTTTCACGCCACGAATCTCGCCATTCACATCATCGCAGCGTTTGCGCTCTTCGGCGTGATTTCGGGGACACTGCGGCACTCGGGCGCGTGCAAGTCGCTGCGCGGCGACGGCGACATTATCGCATTTGTATCGACGCTGTTGTGGGCATTGCACCCGATCCAGACGCAAAGCGTCACCTATATCGTGCAGCGCGGCGAATCGATGATGGGGATGTTCTACCTCCTCACGCTGTACGCCGCGATGCGCGTCATGGCGCGGCAGGAGAATGGTCAGCCTGGCGTGGTGACTTGGCTGTGGATCGGCGCCGCGTTCCTTTTCTCCACGCTGGGGATGGGCTGCAAAGCCATCATGGCAACGGCGCCATTTCTGATATTGCTGTATGACCGCACATTCTTCGCCGGCGCCTTTGTAGGGGCGTTCAAGCGACGCTGGCTGATTTACAGCCTGCTGGCTCTCAGTTGGATCGTGTTGTCGCGCGTCGCGATCGGTGTCTTCCTGCCCAGCGCATTGGGCGAGGCGCAGCAGAAGACGGCGACCGTCGGATTCGGTGTGCAGAGCGTCTCGCCGATCGCCTATTTGCTGACGCAGGTCGAAGTTGTCGCGCATTACCTGCGACTGTCCATCGTCCCGGTCGGTCAATGCCTCGATTATGCATGGCCGGCAGCTAACACGATCAACGACACGCTGCTCAACCCGGCCTGGCTTGCGAGTCTGTTCGTGATTGTGATCGTGGTCGGTCTCGTCATCTCCGCGCTTATCTTCGCCCCGGCGTGGGGCTTCATGGGCGCGTGGTTCTTCCTGATCCTTGCGCCGACTTCCAGTTTCATCCCCATCCGTGACGCCGCGTTTGAGCATCGGTTGTACCTACCCCTGGCCGGCATTACCACGCTGGCTGCGGTTGGACTGTGCCTGCTCACGCGCGCCGTCGTGGCGAGTCGGCGAACGGCGGCGCTCGTCACAGGCGCTGTCGCGCTGATTCTCGCGACGCCGCTTGCGGCCGCGACCATGGCGCGCAATCGCCTGTACGCCGACAATGACGCCATGTGGCGAGACGTTCTGTCCAAAGCGCCGAACAGCTCGCGGGCACACCTCAACTACGCCGAAGCCCTCAGCGATCAAGCGCGAAAGGAACAGTCTGCGCCGCTGCTGGCCGAGGCGGAACAGCACTACCGCCGCGCGACCGAGTTGAATCCGGACACGTTCGAGGCGTGGTACAACCTGGGGAACCTGTATTACAGCCGAGCGCACGCGGTTGACCCACTTTCCCGAGAAGAACTGAACGCGGCGGTTGAAGCATATACGCGCGCACTCGCTATCGCTCCGAAGTATCCGGAAGCGCGCATCAACCTGGGAAACGTCTACTCCGACCTGGGGCGCCCACCGCCGCTTTCCGACATCACGCCGGGGCAGATCGAGTGGCTGCAGAAGGCGATCGAGCAATACCGCGTTGTGGCGGACATGGCGCCGGGTCGCTGGAACCGCACGCTGGTTGCGCGCGCCCGCTTCAACATGGCGAATCAGTATCACGTCCTGGGCGACATGGATGGCGCGGCTGAATGGTATCGGTCGGCGACCGAGGCGGATCCGACTTACCCGCGGGCGCGTCACCTGCTCGCGCAGATCTACGACAAGTGGCGCCAGTATGACCTCGCGATCGAATTGCTCGATGCCGAGTTGGAGATCAACGAAAACAACCGTGAGGCGTTCCTGTTGAAGAAGCAACTCGAGCGGAAGCGCGACGCACAATGAGCGCCGACGCCGCGCCGGCCGTTACGCTCGTCATCCCGGGGCGCGACTGTGCGAAAACCCTGCGGCCGTGCCTGGAAGCGGTCAGCGCGATCTCCGCACAACCGGGCTCGCCCCTGAAGCGCATCCTGTTTGTCGATGACGGCTCGCGCGACAACTCGCGCGAAATCGCGCGCGAATTCGAACGCGTGGAGCTCGCCGAGGGGCTAGCCCGCGGCGCCGGATCGGCCCGCAATCTCGGCTGGCGCATGGCGGAAACGCCGCTCGTGTGGTTCGTGGACTCCGATTGCGTCGCCGAACCCGACGCGTTGTGCCACTTGCTGCCACACATGGAGGCTGCCGACGTCGGCGCAGTCAGCGGCAGCTACGGCATCATGAACCCGCAGACGCTGTTGCCGCGCCTGATCCACGAGGAGATCATCGAGCGGCACTTACGCATGACGCCCGATGTCAACTTTCTGGCGACGTTCAACGTGCTCTATCGCCGCGCCGCGCTCGAACAAGTCGACGGGTTTGACGAGCGCTACCTGAAGGCCCAGGACGCCGAGCTGTCATTCCGCGTGCAGGAAGCCGGCTGGCGATTGCGCTTCGACATGCGCTCGCGCGTCAGACACTATCATGAGGACAATTGGGCACAGTACCTGCGTATTCAGCGCCAGCAGGGCTTCTGGCGCGTCTGGCTGCACATGAATCATCGCGGCCATAACAATGGCGATTCGTACAGCAGTCTGCTCGATCACGTTCAGCCGCCGCTGGCGATGGTCTGTCTCGTTTTGTCGCCCCTGCTGGCGTTCAAGGGCTGGTGCTGGGCGCCGATTGCGGCGATCGTGGTGTTGATTCTGGCGCAGATTCCCCTGACAGTGCGACTGCTCCGCCGCACACGCCGCGCGAGCTACGCGTCATTCGCTTTGATGAGCTTTGTCCGCGCATTCTGGCGTGGCGTCGGTATGACGGCCGGAGTCCTGAGTTATCTCGCCGCGCGCACGCGGGGCGAAACGCTGCGCAAAGGCTGATCGGATGTACTGGCCGCTGCTGTTCTGGTTACTGCTGTTGCTGCCCGGATTCGCGCTGTTGCGCGCAGTCTGGCGCGATGCGCTGACCGCGCCCGGACCGGTCGTCATCAGCTTGAGTTTTCTGGCGACACTCGGCCTGTTGTCGCCGCTTTCCATCGCGTTCTACGCCGCCGGCGCGCCATTGGCGCTGTTCAGCATCGCGATCGTCGGACTCGTGATCGGGTCGATTGTCGAAATCACGCGGCGCGGCTGGTGGCGCGACGCGCTTCCGGGTCTGCGCTCGCTCGTCGCTGTCGAGGCGGTTCTGCTGCTGATTGAGCTCGTGATGTCGGCCCGTGTCGGCGGGTGGATTGTCGGCGACGCGAGTGTCCATCTCAGCCGGGCGCGATTTCTGCTGGATCACGGTTTCAACAATATGGACCCGTGGGTCGGCGAAGGCACGTTTTTTCCGATCTATCACACCAACCTACTTCACGCGCTTGTCGCGGCGGCGGCACAGATTACGCGCGTGGAGTTGCTCGTCTGTTGGCAAATGCTGCTGCCTGTCGCCAAGCTGCTGATCACATGTGGCATTTTCCACATGACCTGGGCGATCCTTCGACGCGAGTGGCCGGCGTGGGCGGCTGCGTTGTTCTTTGTGACGACGCAGGGGCCCGTGCAGTTCCTGGTGTACCCCAACAAACTGGCGCCGTTCTGGCTGATTCCAACGCTGATCGCGCTGGTCGTTCCGCTCGTCTTTGAGCGCAGCAATCGCGGAACGGTGCGCGCGATAGTCATCGGTATGCTCGTCCTGGCGCAGATTCACATGCTGTACGCGTTGTTCGCGACGCTGCTGCTCGGGCCGGCGATTCTGTTCGCCATGGTCCGTGGCTGCCTGCGCGAGCGTGGGGAATGGCCGGCCGCGGCGTTGCTGGCGTTCGCCCTGTTCATCCCGGCGCCGTTCGCGCTCATCAGCAGAGTCGGCAACGTCAACATCGGCCAAACGGCGTTGCGCGACGCGGCCGGTTTCGACAACGTCGCGGTTCCCGAGGCGGATGATGCGCCGCGACACGACGACCTGTCCGGAAGATTCGCGGTTTCCGAAGATGACACGGTTGTGCGGAATTTCTGGCGCGGGTTCGGCGGCGGGCGCGGCTGGTTTCATGGGTTGCGATGGTATCTGCTGGCGGTCGGTGTCGTGCTCATGCTGTCCTCGCCGGCGCGATGGCGCGGCGCAGTGGCGCTGGCGCCGGCGGTGATCGCGGCACTGGTGCTGTACGTCCCCTCGATCTGCACGCTGGCGGTGGAGACGCTCAGCGCGACGTGGCTGGTAGGGCGACTCGCATTTGTATTCTGGATCACGTTTCCGCCGATCGTGGTCGGGTCGGTTTTCTATTGGCTGGAAGTCTCCTTGGCGCGCTGGACAAACGTGCGCCTGCCGATATCTCGGTTCGGGTCCGCGGTTCGCCTGGCGCCGCGCGCGTTTGGGGCTTTGATCATCGTCGTCGCGGCAATGGGCTATCAGCAGAACTTCGTCGATTGGGGAACTTACGCGGCACGGGTGGGGTCTTCAGCCGAGAAGCGCTGGCACGAAGTGCGGTACTTCGTCATGGTGCGTGAGTGGCTCGAGGAGCGACTGACTCCGGGCGAGACGGTCCTGACGCCGGCGCCGGTGGCGTTTCAACTGGCGCCGCTGTACGACCTGCGCTTCATCGCGCCAAAGCGCGGGGCGGCGGGCGTGTTTGACGCGGAAAAGCGGGAGCGGCGACTGGCCGCGCTGCTGGCTCCCGACACGGACCCCATCCGCCGCGTGTCGCTTCTGCAGCGATACGGCATCCGGCACATGCTGGCGGTCGACGAAATCCCGGACTGGACGCGCCCGTACGGGCTGCGTGCGATGCGACATGCTGATTCACTACTGATGCTGATCGAATTCAGAAACCCGCTGCTGCGATGACGCAGGAGACGCGCCCGTGAATGTGCGACACATGACGCCGAAGGTTGGGCGGTCCGGGCGTCTCGCCCGGACTAGCGACTTGTGATGCCGTACGGGCGGGACGCCCGTACCACCCATGCGACGCGTATCACCCATGCGACGCGTATCACCCGCACGAAGCTAGACGCGCTTCCAGCCGCACTACGGCAGGGACGTCGCACCGCCTTGCCTACTTCGCCAGCTTGCGCAGCACGGTCTGCAGCACGCCCCCGTTGCGGAAGTACTCCACCTCTACCGGCGTATCGATGCGGCTGTCGGCGAAGAACTCGGTCTTCTTGCCGGATTGCGGATCGGTCGCGATGACGCGCATGCGCATTTGCGGCTTCATGCTCTCGGTGAAGTCGGGCAGTTCAAAGACTTCCTTGCCCGTCAGGCCGAGCGACTCGCGCGTTTTGCCG
>JAGQOO010000232.1 GCA_020427345.1 Phycisphaerales bacterium
CGCTATGTCGACGCCGCGGCGCGCGCGGCCGATGACATCTTTGAGCATCAAATGCGGGACAAGGATCGCCTGCTCCGCGCGCGGCGCGGCGATTCGACGACCGACGTGGCGTTTCTAACCGATTACGCTTGCATGATTGAGGCGTCGATCGAGCTATACGAGGCTACGTTTGATCGGGCTTGGCTTGATCGCGCGATACTGTTGAACCGTGCGCTGCTTCGGCGCTATTACGACGTATCGAGCGGCGCCCTTTTCTTCACGCCGGACGATCACGAGGCGCTGATCACGCGCGCCCAGATGTCGCGTGATAGCGCGACGCCGTCTGGCGCGTCGACCGAGTTGATGAACCTGCTGCGGCTGTCGACGATGACCGGCGATACGCATTTGCGCGAGGTTGCGGATCGGCTGGTTGACGCCATCGGGCCCGAAGCGCTCAACGCGCCGGGCGCCAGCGAGCGGTTTCTGCAAGGCGTAGAATTCGCACGCGTCGGTCCCACGGAAATCGCACTCATCGGCGACCCGGCGGCGCCCGGCGCCCAAGCCCTGGTGTCGGCGGCGCGGAGTGTGTGGACGCCGAACCGCGTCATCATGCTGCTGGATCCCGGTAAGCCCGACGCGGCGCCCAAGTCGCCTCTGCTCGAGGCCCGCACGCTCGTTGCTGGCGCGCCGGCGGCGTACATCTGTCGCAACTACTCCTGCCAACGACCAGTCACGACCGCAGATGATCTGATCGCGCAGCTGCGCCGAACGAAATGATGTCAGGCGACGGCGCGCATCATCGTGTAACATAGACGGTCGCCATTCAACCCGGCTTGAGGAGCGCCTCGATGTTCAGCCGATCCGCGATCGCGGCTTGCCTTGTCAGTGTCCTGATTCAATCCGCTAACGCGTCTGATCCTCGCCCGAACATCGTCTTCATCTTCAGCGACGATCACGCCGCCCACGCAATCGGCGCCTATGGCGGCCTGTTGGCGAGCGTCAATCCAACGCCGAATATCGACAAGCTCGGGCAACAAGGCATGCTGTTCAGCAACTGCTTCTGCGCGAATTCCATTTGCGGGCCGAGCCGGGCGTCGATCATTACCGGCAAACACGCGCACGCGAACGGCTTTGGGCAGAACGAAAATCAGTTTGACCAGGGTCAACCGACGTTTCCAAAGATGCTGCAGAAAGCCGGCTACACGACGGCGATGATCGGCAAATGGCACTTGGGATCAGATCCGCAGGGATTTGACTATTGGAAGATCCTGCCGGGACAGGGTGTGTATTACAACCCGGATTTTGTATCGCCATCCGGGGAGGAGCGTATCGAAGGGCACTGCACCGAACTCATCACCGATATGGCGCTCGAGTGGTTGAAGAACGGCCGTGACAAGAGCAAGCCATTCCTGCTGATGTGCCAGCACAAGGCGCCACACCGCAACTGGATGCCACAGTTGAAGTACCTGTCGCTCTACAACGACACACGCATACCCGAGCCGGACACGCTGTTTGATGACTACGCCGACAACGCGATTCCGGCGCGGATTCAGGAAATGGAAATCGATCGGCACATGACGCTGGTGTACGACCTGTTCGCCCTGCCGCCCGATCAGGATCCGACGCCGAACCTGGCGACCGACAAGTCGGGCGTGGCGAACCTTGAGCGCATGACGCCGGTTCAGCGCAAGGCGTGGGATGACGGCTTCGCAAAAGACAACGCGGCATTCGCGGTGGCGCAGCTGACGGGCATGGACCTTGTTCGCTGGAAGTATCAGCGCTATATGAAGAACTACCTGCGCTGCGTGCGCGGCGTGGATGACTGCGTCGGCGAGTTGATGAAGGCGATTGACGAAGAAGGCCTGGCGGACAATACGGTCGTGATCTACTCGTCCGATCAGGGCTTCTATCTTGGCGACTACGGTTGGTACGACAAGCGATGGATGTATGACGTCTCGATGCGCATGCCGTTGATCGTAAAATGGCCGGGCGTCACCAAGCCGGGCTCAACGTGCGATCTGCTGACGCAGAACATCGACTTTGCGGAGACGTTTCTCGATATTGCGGGGCTCAAGCCGAACGCGGATATGCAGGGCGTTTCGCTCGTGCCGTTGTTGAAGGGACAAAAACCGGCGGATTGGCGCGACGCGCTGTATTACCACTATCTTGAATTCCCCAGCGTGCATATGGTCGCGCGGCATTACGGTATTCGCACCAACCGGTACAAGCTCATTCACTTCTACGAATTCGGCGAGTGGGAGTTTTACGATCTGCAGCGCGATCCGGAAGAGCGCCTCAATCAGTACAACAACCCTGATTACGCGGACACAATCACCGGATTGAAAGGACGCCTCGAAGACCTGCGCAAGGTCTACAAAGACGCGTCGGATGTGAGCGAAAAACCCGCCGATTGGCAGGCCAGATACCGAGCGGCGGACAAAAAGCCGTAGCTAGCTGACGCCATTCGCGCGGCAGGAATCGCGCACGACCAATGCCGGAGGCAGCGATACGCGGCGCGGCTCCTTGGCTTCATCCTGAATCCGCCCGCACAGCAGTTCGATCGCGCGGGCGCCCATCTGCCACATCGGGACGCGCACCGTCGTCAGCTTCGGGCGAATCAACTTCGCAAGCCGCGTGTCGTCAAATCCGACTACCTGCAACTCGTCGGGCACCGTCACCCCAGCGGCGTGCGCGGCCGAGATCACGCCAGCCGCCATTTCGTCGTTGGCGGCTACAACGCAGGTATCGGGATCGGCCCAATCATCCAGCCGATCCGCCGCCAGGCGGCAAGCGCTTTCGAACTCGTAGTCGAGGTGGTAGACATCTTCATCCACAAGCGGCAGACGCGCTTTGGTCAAAGAGCGGCGCCACGCCGCAAGTCGCGCCTGCGTATCGGCATTTGTGTCACAACCGCCGAGAAAGATCACTCGCCGGACCCCGCACTTGCCTAGCAGATGGCTCGCAAGCGCCTGCACGCCGCGTTCCTGATCGATGACCACGCTGTCGTGCTGATCGCCCGGGCTGACCCCGTCCATCAGAACCACGGGCTGGCGAAAGCCGGATAGGACGCGCTCGGTGTCCTCGGTCACTTCGGAGATCATGACCGCCACGCCGTCGATCAGGCCACGATTCTGGAGGCGCTCCAGCAGAGAATGGCTGTCTTCCCCCGCCGCGGCTGATGAAACGACCAAATTGTAGCCCATGCTACGGGCCTTCGCGTCGGCCCCGCGGATGATCTCGGAGTAGAAATCGCCGTGCAAGTCGGGCAGGACGAGCCCCACAACTTCGCTTCGCCGCAGCATCAGACCGCGACCGAATGCATTCGGCCGGAAACCGAGTTCGCGGATAGCGGCCTCGACCCGCTCGCGCGTCTTGGCGTTGACCAAGTCACGGCGATTCAGTACGCGGGAAACCGTGCTGATTGAGACCTCGGCCCGGTTTGCGACATCAACGATCGAAACTCGCATGTCGGACGCCCTTACTGCTGAAGGGAGCGCGTAAGTGCAACGCTCTGATATGTTTACAGAACGATCGAAGCAGGTTTGCATTTTATCGAAACCTGCGCGGCGCTGTCAATCCGTTTCGCCGGTCGAACACGGCAAACTCACGCAGAAAACCGCCGATAAAACGTCCGCTCGTTGGCGAGAGAACGCGCTCCAACTCCCACATCCGCAAGAGTTTGATTGACTGTCGCGCCCGCGGAGACTAATGTTGAAACCGTTTTCATTAGCACCGGAATTATGCTTCCGGAGCGCGACGGCGGATCAGCATGCACACACAAACTCAGTCGTTGGCCCCGACGCGCGGAGGCGAGCGCCCGGCGGGCCAGTACGGTCACTTCAGCCCGGACGGGCGCGAGTACATCATCACCAACCCGCGCACCCCGCGCCCTTGGTCAAACATCATCGCGAATGAGCGATTCGGCCTCGCGGTCGCGCAGAGTGGAAGCGGATTCACCTGGATCGACAACTCCCAGCTGGCCGTAATCACCCGTTGGAATCAGGACCTCAACCAGGATACGTCGGGTAAGTTCCTGTACGTCCGCGACCTGGACAGCGGCGAGGTATGGTCGCTCTCCCCGGCGCCGATGTGGCGCGAGTTTGACCAGTATCGCTGCCGCCATGGCCTCGGGTACACAACTTTCGAGACCAGCCTGCACGGCATCGACGCCGAATGGACGCTGTTCTGCCACGCGACTGAACCGATTGAGCTTTGGCGTGTGCGCTTGGTGAACAACAGCGGCCGTCCGCGGCGGCTCGCGGTTGTCGGTTACCTCGAATGGTGTTGCGGCGTGTCGCCATCGCCGCGCCGCGAGTTCCACAAACTGTTTATTCACACCGCCTTCGACGCGCAGAGGCAGTGTGTCGTCGCGAACAACCGCATGTGGGATGTGTCGAGCTCCGACTATGGGCATTGGAATACGACCTTTCCATACTCAAGCGCGTTCGGCGGCACGCTTCCGGTGGATGCCGCGGAGGGGGACCAGCTCGGCTTCCTCGGGCGCTACGGGCATCTGCGCGAGCCCGCGGCGCTGAACGGCGCGGAATGGGCGGGCAAGTTCGGGCAACATGAGGACGCGATCGCGGCGCTACGGTCAATTGTTACGCTGAAGGCCGGCGAAGCGCGTGACTTTGGTTACGGCTTGGCGGTCAGCGATTCGGACCCGAACGCCGTTTCACTGCTCGGCGCGTTCCGCGACACCCATGCAATCGATAAGGCGCTCGACGAGGCGAAAGCCGCCTGGGTGAAGCGCTTAGCGGATCACAACGTCGAAACGCCGGACGCATCAGTCAATCACCTCACGAACGACTGGCTGCGCTATCAGGCCATTTCCGGCCGAATCTGGGGCCGTTGCGGCTATTACCAGCAGAGCGGCGCGTTCGGCTTCCGCGACCAGTTGCAGGATTCACAGGTTTGGCTGACGATCGACCCGCAGCGTTGCCGCAATCAGATCAACCTGCACGCGCAGCATCAATTCGCGGACGGGTCGGTCTATCACTGGTGGCATCCGCTGTCGGAGCAAGGGCTGATCACCCGCATGACCGACGACCTGCTGTGGCTCGGCTTTGTCACGGCGAACTACATCAAAGAGACCGGCGACGTGAGCGTGCTGGATGATCGCCAGCCGTTTCTCGATGACGAGAAAGCCACGCCGATTATCGACCACGTGACCCGCGCGTTTGAGCGCGTTTTCAAACGCACCAGCCCGCGCG
>JAGQOO010000233.1 GCA_020427345.1 Phycisphaerales bacterium
CGACTCGGCGGCTCGCCTGCTGACGGTCGTTTCGTCCGACCGTGAGGTCATGCGAGCGGCGAAACGGCGCAAGGCGACGGCGATCGACTGCGACGCGTTCTGGCAATCGTTGCGCAAGCGTCTTGAGCGACCACCGGCGGTTCGACCAACCGAGCCGGCTGAAAAGCGCGACGGCCTCGGCGATGACGAAACGGCGACATGGCTGCGGGAATTCGGCTTTGCTCCATCCGGCGATGGCGAGGCCTCGAAGACTGATGAGCCGAAAGGGCGACTCGATGATCTCCACGAGCCCGAAGAGTAGTGTTCAACTCGCGAATGATCGGCGGAACGATGCGCGGCAAGCGCTCGACGCGGATCTATGGTTGCTCGATCGCGGCGGTGCGGCGGTGCGCTGTCGGTGTCTCGACGCGTCGAACGGCGGATTGCGCCTGCTCGCGCCGATCGGCTTTGGTCTGCGCCCGGGGCAGATTGTGGAGTTGAGTTCGAGCGAACCGAAGTCGAACACGCCCGGCGCGACGCGTCGTGCCGCTGAAGTGATGCGCACGCATTTTCAGTTCGGTGGCGACGGCGATTGGATCGAACTCGGCGTGCGGCTGCGCGGTCCGGCACGGGCGGATGAGACGGTTTGAATCCGAAACGCGCCGCGAAAAGCCGCTCGCGGCGATAATCGCCAGACATGTCGTAGCTTGAAAGCTAATCTCCGCAAACGACCAGCTATTCTCCGCAATACATGCGGAGAATCACCTCAGTTCGCCTTGAGCCGCTCCAGCAACGCCCGCTTGAGAATCTTCCCTGTCGGGCCGCGCGGCAACTCCTCGATCACGAACGCCTCGCGCGGGACTTTGTAGCCCGCCAGTTTGTCGCGGCAGAAGTCGCGCAGCTCGATCGGATCGACGCTGGCTCCTTCACGAAGAGTTACAAACGCGACCGGCACTTCACCGCGCGACTCATCCGGCGCGCCCACGACCGCCGCCTCGGCTACGGCCGGATGCTGTTCGATCGCCGCTTCAATCTCGCGCGGAAAGACGTTCTCGCCGCCGACGATCATCATGTCCTTCACGCGCCCGGTGATATAAATGAATCCGTCCGCGTCGACGCGCCCCGCGTCGCCGGTGTAGAGCACGCCGTCGCGCAGGACTTCGCGCGTCGCGTCCGGCTTGTTCAGATATCCGCGCATCACGCCGGTTCCAGTCACCGCGAGTTCGCCTTCAGTGCCGGCTTCCACGCGCCGTTTTTCGTCATCGACGGCGAACACTTCAACGCCTGGCAGCGCACGGCCAACCGAACCTGGACGGTTTTCACCCGGCAGTTGAATCGACACGACAGGCGAAGTTTCGGTCAGGCCGTACCCTTCTGATATCTCGATGCCGAAGCGCTGTTTGAACGCCGCCGCGACTTTGGCGGATAAGGGCTCGCCACCACTGACGGCCAGCCGCAACGAGCGAAGCGCGTCATCAGGCGCATTCTTCAGCTTCAGCAGAGCTGCGTAAAGACTCGCCGTCGCGACGAAGATCGAGACGCCGCGCTCATGAATCGTGTTGACGACCGCGACCGGACTGAAACGAGGCAGGTACCAGACAGTTGCGCCGCAACACAACGGCGTAACTGTCAGCGTCGTGAACCCGAAACTGTGAAACTGAGGCAGGACGCTGAGCAACGATTCCTTCGGCGTGATTCCCGCATGTTCGATCGCGGCGTGGGCGTTCGAGACGAGATTACTGAATGTCAGTTCAACGCCTTTCAAGCCGCCGGTCGTGCCGGACGTATAGATCACGGCGCCTGTATCAGTCGCTTGGGCCGTGGGCGCTTTCAATGTCCCCGGCACGAGCGTTTCGCCGCTGATCTCAATGGTCTTCAGCCCGAACGCCGCGAACGGCTCGACGAGTTTCTGGATGCCGACAATCGTGTCGAGGCCGGCGTCGCGGATGACTTCCGCGAGCGACGCGCGCTCCAGCAGGAAGTTGAGCGGCACGGGCGTTTTTCCGGCGTACCATGTGGCGTAGATCGCCGCCGCGCCGGCCGCTGAAGCGGGCGTCGCAATGCCGACGCGCTGTGCGGCGGTCGTTTCCGCGATGCGTTGTCCCAATCCCCGCGCAACGGCGTTCAGGGCTCCATACGTCAGTTGCAAACTCTGATCCGCAGCGGCGAGTTTGTCGCCGAACGTCGCGGCGGACTGCTCAAAAAGGTCGAGCGTGGGGTGCATGTCTATTCCTCGGGGAACATCGCCTCGACAAACGTTGCCGGATCAAACTTCTCGATATCGTCGTAGCCCTCGCCAAGGCCCACAAACTTGACGGGAATGTCGAGTTCATCGCGAATGCTCACAACCGCGCCGCCGCGGGCCGAGCCGTCGAGCTTCGCCAGAAAGACGCCCGTCACGGGTACGCACTGTGCGAACATCCGCGCCTGATTGACGGCGTTCTGTCCGATGGTCGCGTCGAGCACGAGGATCGTCTCGTGCGGCGCGTTCGGAATCTTGCGCGAGATCACGCGCTTGATTTTGTCCAGTTCCTTCATCAGGTGATCCTGCGTGTGCAGGCGGCCGGCGGTATCGATCAGAATGACATCCACGCCGCGCGCCACACCCGCTTCGCACGCGTCGAAGGCGACAGCGCTCGGGTCGCTGCCATGCTGGTGCTTGACGATTTCGACGCCGCAGCGTTGCGCCCAGATCGTGAGTTGCTCAATCGCGGCGGCGCGGAACGTATCGCACGCGCCGAGCAGCACTTTCTTGCCTTCGTTGGTGAGCTTCTGCGCGAGTTTGGCGACGCTCGTGGTTTTTCCGGAGCCGTTAATGCCGACGATCAGGATGACAGTCGGCCCCTCCGGCGCCCACTTGATCTCGCGATCGCCGGTTGCCCACATTTCGGTGACGCGCTGCTTGAGAAACGGCAGGATTTCCTGCGCCTCGCGGATTTTGCCGGCTTTCCAAGCGGCGCGAAGCTCATCCTGCAACATGTAGACGCGCTTCGGCCCCATGTCGCCGGCGAGCATCGTGTCGGCGAGTTCTTCCAGCAGTTCCTCGTCGATCTTGCGCCCGAAGGCCAGTACGCGGCGCATGCCGGCGACGAGCTTGTCGCGCGTTTTGCTCAGGCCGCGCTTGAATGCGTCAAACAGCCCCATCCGGTTCCCCACCTTGCGCCCGCGTGTCTTCAAGGAGTTTGCGGGCGGAATCCAGCAGTCCGTTTACAAACGCCGCCGATCGCGTGTCGCTGAAGCGTTTTGCGATTTCGACGGCTTCATCGATGGCCACCTGCCACGGCACGTCTTTGCTTTCGCGAATTTCCCACAACGCCATGCGCAGAATGTTGCGATCGACCAGCGTCATGCGCGAAACTGACCATTGTCCTGATACCTGCCCGAGTTGCGCATCGAGTCCGGCTCGCGCGGCCCACGTCTCGTTCGCGAGCTTCTGCGCGTAGCGCACGACATCCTCGTTCACGGGCGGTTCGAGATCGATATCGGCCCAGGTCTGCTCATCGCGCAGAAATGCCGCCAACTCGTCGCGAAACTTGTCGCCGATGCCCTCGTATGCGCACAGCGCCTGCAGCGCGAGCATGCGCGCCGGATGGCGGATCTTCGCGACTGTCGCGGTATGTGGTTTACCGGCCATCAGTCTTCAAATGGCGCAGCAGGTTGGCCATTTCGATCGCGGCGTCGGCGGCTTCGGCGCCCTTGTTGCCATGTCGTCCGCCGGCGCGGTCCATCGCCTGGTCGAGCGTGTCGCACGTCAGCACGCCGAAGCCGACCGGCACGCCGTGGCGCAGCATGAGGTCCATTGCGCCGCGGGCCGCTTCGCCGGCAACGAAGTCAAAGTGCGGCGTTTCCCCGCGAATGACGGCGCCAAGCGTGACGATCGCGTCATAGCGTCCGCTCTGCGCCAGGCGCGCTACCGCCAGTGGCGCCTCGAACGCGCCAGGCGCCCACACCAGGGTCAGTCGCGCAGGGTCGCCGCCGCGGCGGGAAAACGCCTCCATGGCGCCGTCAACGAGGCGCTTGACGACAAGCTCATTGAACCGGCTGGCGACGATCGCCAATCGGACCCATGACGCGTCTAGTTTTGCGGTGATTTCCGCCATCTGGCGGCAGAGCTTAGTCAACCGCGCCGATAGCGGCAAACCTGGCCGGGCCGACTGCCCGGCGGATCGGTTGATCGGTCAAACGGGGGCGCGGTCAGCAGAGCGCGAGGTAGGCGGCCGCGAAGTAGACGGCCAGACGCCAGCGGAGTGGCGTCCATAGGACGAACACCATTGCGTCGCCTCCTGAGGCGTTGCGCGATGACACGCCGGAGCGGCCGTGCCGGCCCGCGGTCCACTTCACGATACGCGCTTCGCCGGCGCAAAATCAACATTGGGTGGACCTGCCAACGGACGACGGGGCGGGACGGCAGTTATTCGCGGAACTAGCGTGGGATTCAAAGGCAGGCGTTGAAGGCGCGCCGATAATCGATCGAGCTGGCAGGCGCCGAAAAACAAAACGGCGCGCCGCGCGGCAGATTCGCCGGCGGTGCGCCAGAGGGCCCGACACAACTGACGGGCATTTCCGTCACTTCTACATACGCCTAGTCTGTGAGGCGCATAACGCCCCAACGGCGCCGATGGGGGAAGAGGCGCTCAGTCGTGAGCGGCATATATGTCGCCCATCACGTAGACGATCTTGTCGCGGCCCCAGACATGGCCCACGCCGATGTCAACGCACGCGACGTGTACATCCGCCAGGTCGTGTGGTCCGTTGAACGAGAAATAGACGCTGCCGAATCCGCCGGAAACGTCGATATTCGAGACGTTCGACACATCCATCACGATCCGACACATCGCTTTGCGCCCGTTCTGCGACTCGACGACGTCGTACCAGACGACATCGAAAACACTGTCGCTGAATGTGGGCAGGCGGATGTCGAACTGCTCGTTCGGCGCGCAGTCCGATCGCGTTCGATAGCCACCCGCGACCAGGACATCAGTCTCGTAGCGCTCGGGGTTCGCTACCGCGTACGGCGCGCCGGGAAACGTCACGAACGGATCGACACCCATCGCGCTGACCGGGAAGGTCACGACGGTCGGGCCGGACGGCGTCGGCGGCAGGCGCAGCGCGGCGCCGGCCATGGGATTGACACGAATA
>JAGQOO010000234.1 GCA_020427345.1 Phycisphaerales bacterium
CTGCCCCATCAGCAGACCGGCCATGCTGTTGCGCGACACCGTCCAGGATAAGGCGGGTTCGTTTGAGATCGCCGTCCGGGCGTCTTCCTCGTCCGGCCGCCGCCAACGCGTTACGACGCGATCGGCGTCGATGGTGAGGATCTGCCGATTGCCGGTCAGGCGCGCCGCCAGCAGCGGGCGGTCGTCGACGCGCCACGTTTCGACCACACATCCATCGAGGTACTGCGTCACTGTTCCCTCGGCGTCGGCGACCAGCAGGGCGCCATCCTCGCGGTTCGCGTCGAGCGAAATCGCCGCCGGCACGAGTTGTGCGACTTCGGTCCAGGCGCTGTCCGCCGGCTCGGTGGGCGAGAAACTGAATACAGTCGTTCCGGCGGCGACGGCGACCGAATCGGGGCCATCCGCGCAAAGCGCCGTTACCGTGGCTTTGTTCGGAGAAGGCGATCTCTTAATGACCATGCGCCCCCCCGACTCGCGCGCGGTCCAAACCGCCCCTTCCATGACGAACACAAGCAAGTCACTCGACGCCAGATACAGCGGATTCCTGGCGCCGCCCTCAGCCAGCCGCGCGCTTGTTAGCGTTCCGCTGCGCCAGCACATCAGATCGCGTTCCGCCAGCGCGAACACGGATTTGTTGATTGCCCCGGCGACATAGTCGGGCTTGGAGTAGAGCGCGAAGTTGGCGATGAAGTCCGGGACTACATGGTCGGGTTTCCAGCCGCGCACCCACCCCGGGCCGCCGGCCAGAACACCGTCGCCGGCGATCGTGATCGCGGTGGGGGCGCTCGGCGCGGCGTACCACGTCTTCATCCGCCCGGTTTCAAGATCGTGCAGCGCGACACCACTCATCGATGGGACGGCCGCCCGCGTGACATCCGCTGAAACCGCCGTCGGCCCAGCGTCTCCCGGCAGCCGCAGCGAGCCGGCGTCGCCGGTATCCATGTAGTACTGCCGCAAGGCCCACAATGCGGTCGGATCGCCGGGGTCATCATCAAAGGCGTTCCAAAAATGCTCGCGGGCCGCGGAATAGTCGCCGCGCGCGATGGCGATCTGGCCGGATTGCACTTTCTGGTGCGCCAGCGCGCGGCGCAGCTTCTCGGCGGACTCGCGCGCATCGCGCGCGCTGCGCTCGGCTTCGCGTTCATTTCGTTCCGCTTCACCGCGCGCCTCGATCGCCGCCTGCTTTTCGGTAAGCGCCGCGTTGCGGGCCTGCTCTTCCTGTTTTTGAGCCTGTTCCGCTTTCTCACGATAGAAACTCTCGCGCGAATACAACGTCGCGAACAAAATCAGGAACACGACAAGCATGCCGAGCAACGACAGTGCCGTGATCGCTTGCCAGCGATACCTCCGCACCGTCTTTTTCAGCATGTACAAGCCGCTCGCCCGTTTCGCCTCGATCGGCTCACCGGCCAGGTACCGCATGATGTCGGACCCGAGGTCGCCCGCCGTCTGATAGCGGCGGTTCGGGTCCTTCTCGAGCGATTTCAGCAGGATCGTCTCGATCTCGTCATCGAGTTCCGCGTGATAGCGTGATCGCGCCCGCAGTTGCCGCGGCGCCAGCGGCTCATCTTCGGCGATGCGGCGCAGGATTTCGCCAAGCGGCGCGTTCGTGTCGTACGGCGGCTGGCCCAGCAACCCTTCGTAGAAGAGGACCCCGAGCGAGTAAACGTCGGACCGCACGTCGACGTTTACATCGCCCGCCGCCTGCTCCGGCGACATGTATGCCAATGTGCCGAGCATCTGTCCCGATGTCGACAGGACCGCGACTGTCGTCTGTGTCGGCTCCGGCATACCGGACGCCTTCGCCAGGCCGAAGTCCAGCACATGCGGCTGGCCGTCGGACGTAACCAGAATGTTGGACGGCTTGATGTCGCGATGGATCACGCCGCGCTGGTGCGCGAAGTTGACAGCCGCGCAGATACGCGCGAACAGCTTGAGTGTGTCCGTCATGTCCGGCTTGACGGCGTCTAGATAGTTGTGGAGCCGCTCGCCGTCGATGAACTCCATCGCGAAGTAGTAGCGCCCCGCGCTGACGCCGGAGTCCAGAATGGTGACGATGTTCGGATGTTGCAGTGAAGCGGCGAGTTCGATTTCGCGCTCAAACCGCAGCCGCGCCGACTGGCTCGCGAACGGCCCTTCGAGCAGCACCTTCAGCGCGACGCGCCGCTTCGTGCTGATCTGCGTGGCGCGGTATACGACACCCTGCCCGCCGCGGTGAATCTCCTCGTGGAGCTCATAACCCTGAATCAGCGACTTGGTGATCTCGATCCCAACGTCATCGCCGCCCCGCGGCGTCGAATCCGACACGATTGTCGGATCATCGGCGTGACTGCCCGAGCGCGGCGTGGCGCTGTCGGGCGCGGAAACCGGCCAACCCGGCGCGTCCGAGGCGCGCTCCGGCAGCGGCGGACCGGGATTGGATCGGCGAGTTTCCAAGTCAGTTTTCCGAGCGGGCTTGCGCGCATTCTCCGAGTTGTTGGCGCGCAGCGGTTATTCTACACTACGCATGAAACCCGGGCGAGTCGCAGGCCCGAGCGCAAATCCGCATAAGGAACGCTGGAAAGATGCAAAAGACACGCTTTTTCGCCTCGTTTTTCGTGACCGTTTTCTTGTGCGCCCTGATTGGCCCCGCCGTCGCCGACGATGAGTTGCAGACCGAATCCGAGCATCGCTGGTTTCGAAATGTGCGCCAACTCACCTTCGAAAAGATGGGCTTCGAACGGGCCGGCGAGGCGTACTTTTCCGCTGACGGCAAACGCATCTGTTTCCAGGCCGTGCCTAAGGGCAAGACCGAGTATCAGATATACGTCATGAACCTCGACGGCAGCGGGCTGAAGATGGTCAGCACCGGCGAGGGCGCGACGACCTGCTCGTATTTCTTTTCCGACGGAAAGAAGATGATGTTCGCGTCGAACCACCTCGATCAGCGCCCGGCCGTTGCCCCGCCCGATAAAGAGAAGTCGTCAGACAGGAGTTACGCGTGGCCGTTCCCGCCGGGCATGGACATTTTTGAGTATGAGTTTGACAGCGGCAAGCTCACGAAGTTGATCGACGCGGAAGGCTACGACGCGGAAGGGAGCTACTCGGCCGACGGCAAGCGGATCATCTTCACGTCGATGCGCGACAACGATCAGGAGATATACATCTGCGACGCCGACGGCAAGAACGCGAAGCGCATTACCGACAAACCCGGCTACGACGGCGGCCCGTTCTTCAGCCCCGATGGCAAGCGCGTCGTGTATCGCAGCGATCGCGCCAATGACGGCAATCTCCAGATCTTCGTCAACAACCTCGAAGGCACGGACGAGCAGCAGATCACGCACGATCCCGCCGTGCTGCACTGGTGCCCGTTCTGGCATCCGTCCGGCAAGTGGCTGATCTACACGCGCGGCGATCATCGCGGCCGCCCGAACTACGACCTGTACCTGCTCAGCCCCGACGGCAAGGAAACCCATCGCGTCACTGACGACCCGACGTTCGACGGCCTCCCGGTGTTTTCGCCCGACGGCAAATGGCTGATGTGGACGTCAAAACGCGGCGGCATCGAAGGCGCACAGGTGTTCATCGCCGAGTTCACCGGCCTCACGCCGGACGGCGAGCTTCGCGTGCACGAGTAGAGTAGTGGTCGAATAGCGCGAACAGGTTATCGGCGCCATTCGACGGCCAATCCGCGCCCGAAACAAACGCAATTTCCTTCGGACCCGTTGCGCCGCGCTTTATAGTGAAAGCCGGTAGGGGAATCCGGTCGCGCGTCGCGTCACCGGCCAAAGGAGCTTTGCAAGTGAAACTGCGTTACTCATTGCTGACGACCGTCTGCGCGCTCGGGATCATCGGCTCGTGCCAGAAAGTCCCGTACTTCACCGCGCCGCCCGCCGCCCCGGTGTTCGGCGGCTTCACCACGCTGCCCCAGAGCGAGGCGCCATTCCGCGTCACGACTTTCGACGCCGACGGCAACCTCCACGTGCAGGCGAGCCGCGGCGGCCCGCTCGAAGACCAGACCCGCGTCAACTATCTGGCGCCGATCGGCTATCGCCGGCCGTAGCGACTGGCGCCCGCTCGCGCGGGAATGACCTTGGGCTGAGTTCGCGCAAAGGGCGTTGGGGCCGGCGTTCCAAACGTCACCCCGCGCCAAGCGGGGGTCCAGTTCTCATTCCATGGATTCCCGCTTTGCGCGGGAATGACGACATTCTGGATTCCCGCTTTGCGCGGGAATGACGGATCGGGTTCCCGCTTGCGCGGGAATGACGGATTGGGTTCCCGCTTGCGCGGGAATGACGGTGTATTGTGGGCGTCTGGAACTCACGCTACTCCAGCTCAAGCCGATGCAGCAGCTTCCGCGACAGCGGCGGTTGGTCGCGATCTTCGGGAATTGTTGAAACCTGCTCTTCGAAAAACTCCAGCGCCGCCGGTCGGGGCATGATCGACTCCGGACCGCCGCCGAAGTTCAGCATCGCCTCCAGCCGCTTCGCGCGCAGGGCCGGATCGGTAGTGCGAACGATCGCCTTCACGAGCCACACGCGCCGCGCGGGACGCAGTTCGCTGAGGAACACTTCCGCGGGCAGGCGGCGCCGTCCGCCGTCGGCGTCGATCGCTTCCACCGCGATTTCGTCCCACACCGGCTCTTCATACAGGTACCCAAAGGTCGGATAGCACGCGAACGGCCAGCCGCGCACGACCGCCGGCACGCCATAACCGATCATCCCGGCGATCAACGCCGCGCCGACAACCATTGCCGCTTGCCCACGACCCAGGTCGCCGTCATTTGCTTGGGTGGGGCAGGCATCCTGCCTGCCGTCCGTGGCCGCGCTATTCGGCAGGCAAGATGCCTGCCCCACCCGGCCCGGTGACATTCCTTGCTCAACCCAAGGCGTCCCAACCGAGCACGACCGCGTATCCGCCACGCGGCGATATATACGCCGACCGATCGTCGGTATCGGCCATAGCCACAACAGCGGCCAGATCGGCCACATCAGCGGCATGCGCGCGACCATCGCGCGATACGCGTCAAAACCCGCCCATTGTCGCTCGCCGGCGACCGCGTACATGTCGCGCAGCAGCGCGTCAGGTCCGATGCGGCCC
>JAGQOO010000235.1 GCA_020427345.1 Phycisphaerales bacterium
CTGGGATTCTCGAAGTTGTTTCACGCGGTCGCGGCGTTCGAGTTCTTTCTTGTGCGCCTCGGGGTTGGTCAGATACTCGGCGACGAGCGGCTGGATCCGCGCTTTCTGGTCTTCGGACAACTGCAACTGGCGCAGCACATAGGGCACGCGCTGGGCGTCGGTCACCGGAATGGTCAGATCAACGGCCTGGAGCGAGATGACTTTCAAGCCCTCCTCAAGGGCCGGCCCCTTCGGGATAATCATCTCGGGATTCTGGACCAATTGGGCGCCGGCGGCGCTCACGCTCGCCAGCGCAAAAACAACGCACAACACACCTCGCATGCTCATCTCCTGCCGCCGCACGTCGTGATCTCGCTAACCGCCCTTACTTGCCGACCTTGCCGCGCAGCGGATCGTAGTCGCGCCGCAGGCGGAGGATTTCGGCATTGAACGCCTTGCGCTGCTCGGGATTCAGCAATGAACGCGTCTCGCCCAGCAGGCGGTTGATCGCGGCCAAGCGATCGCCATCCTTCAATCGGCTTTCTTCGGCCACGTGCTCACGACAGGTTTTGATGGCCGACGCGAGCTTTTTCTGCTGCTCCGCGTCGAGGTTCTGGGCCCGGGCGTGGCGCACGAGATCGATCGGGCGCAGCTCGCCGGTGGGGTTTCGCTTCAGGTCGGCCAGAATCGCGTCAAACTGCTTGGTTTCCTTCTCGCTGAGCACACCGACGTACATGTCGCGGAAGTCGCCGTCGAACGTCTTGGCGCCGGGGCGCATGTTCTTGATCTCTTCCTCAATTTCCTTGTAGCGCTTGTCGTCGCCCTTGTCCTTGGCGGCCTGGGCCTCGGCGACAAGCTCCATGATGCGGCCGAGGTCGGATTCGTCCAGCTGCGGCTTGCCCTGATTGATATCGAGCATGGCCATGGACTCGCCGGCGTACTTGATCTGCTCGTCGGTCAAGTCCATCTGCTGCAGTATAAATCGGATTCGACGCGCGCCAGCAAGTGGTTGCGCTGATTTGACGGCTTCCATTTCGATGCGATCGTCCGGCTTGGGATCTTCAGCGGCAAATGCGGGAGCCGCCAGGGCCAGCATCAGTCCGAGTGTGCAAAACAGGCGCATTCAAAACCCTCGAATTACCAAGTTAGTTGTCATTCTGAAGCGGCCGAGGCCGATTCTGTCCATCACCGCCGGACGAATTGCGTACTGTAACATCTTGGTTGCGCCTTGTCCGGTTGGCGGGTCCGAATTATACCAACCCGGTCGCCCGGGGTTGGGGCGGCGGAATGGCGGGAGATCACCGGCGTGCGAAAAACCCATCGAGGGCTGTTGTCGCGTCCGGAGGGGCTGCTGGTCTGTTCGTTTGGCGCGCTGATCGTGCTGGGCACGATCTGCCTGCTGCTGCCGGCCGCCCATAACGGGCCACTCGGGGTTCTTGACGCGCTGTTCACGGCGACCTCCGCGGTTTGCGTGACCGGGCTGATTACCAGGGACACCGCCACGGACTTCACGCTGTTCGGGCAGAGCGTCATCCTGGTGCTGCTCCAGGTGGGCGGGCTGGGGGTGATGACGTTCGGAGCGCTGACGCTGCAGTTGCTGGGCGGGCGGGTTTCATTCTCGTCGACGGCGGCGCTGCAGGGCACGTTTATGCAGGGGCTCGGCGGGGGCCGATTGGGAACAACGCTGTGGCGGATTACGGCGCTGACGTTCGGCGCCGAGTTGATCGGCGCGATGCTGATTTTTCCGACCCTGCCGCTTCCCGATGCCGGCTCGAATCGCGTTTTTCAGGCGGTGTTCCTGTCGGCGTCAGCATTTTGCAACGCGGGATTCTCCATCTACAGCGACAGCGTGACGCGCCTGAGTGGCTCGCCCGTTGCGATGCTGACGCTGATGATACTGATCGTCATGGGTGGAATCGGCTACCCGGTGCTGCTGGAAGTCGGGCGGCAACTTGCGCAGCGGCTTTCGCGCAAGCGCCTTGCCCAGCGCCGCGTAACCTGGACGCTGCATACCCGTGTTTGCCTTAGTCTGAGCGCGCTGCTGATTGCCGGCGGGGCGCTGATGATGTTCTTTATGGACATGAACGAACCGCGCGTGGGCCCGCGGTTTGTGCATGCGTTGTTTCAGTCGGTCTCCGCGCGAACGGCGGGCTTCAACTCGGTGGACATCGGTCTGCTGCCGGCGCCGACGCTGATGATCCTGATTCCGCTGATGTTCGTCGGCGGAAGTCCGGCCTCGTGCGCCGGGGGAATCAAGACCACCTCGATCGCCGTGTGGCTGGCCCGTGTGTATGCGCGGCTGCGCGGGCAAACCGGCGTCGTGCTGTTTGATCGGCGCGTTCCGTTGGAAGTGTCGCGCCGCGCGACGCTGGTCCTGGCCCTGGGCGCGCTGTGGAATGGTGTCGGCATCCTGTTGCTCGCGGTGACAGAGGCGGCGGGGGACGCGACGCGATTTGAGCATGTCATCTTCGAACAGGTGTCGGCGTTTGGCACGGTCGGACTGAGCGCCGGACTGACGGGGGAATTGTCCACGGTCGGAAAGTTCTGGATCATGCTGTCGATGTTCGCGGGGCGCGTCGGCCCGTTGACGGTCGCGCTGGCGGTGCTTCCGGTCACGCGGCGTCCGCCGTTTGAGTACCCGGAAGAGCGAGTTATGATTGGCTAGCGTCGCCGTCAGCGGGGATTTGGCGTGAATCGGCGCGTGGGCCATCGGAGCGCGGCGCGATGAAGCATGTGTGCGTAATCGGGATGGGACAGTTCGGCAGCCACCTCGCGCGCACGCTGGTGCGGATGAACTGCGAGGTGCTGGCGATCGACACCGATGAGGCCCGGATCGAGGACATTCGCGACGACGTGCACCGCGCGATCATCGGGGACGCCCGCAACTACCAGATGCTCAGCAGCGCGCTGGGCGAATCGGCCGACGAGGCGATTCTGTCGCTCGGTGACCGCAATATTGAGCCGAGCATCCTCTGCACGCTACACCTGCGCAAGATCGGCGTATCCAGCATCCGCTCGACGGCCCGCAATGATGAGCATGCGCAGATTCTGCGGGCGGTCGGCGCGACCGAGATCATTTTCCCCGAGCGCGAGACCGCCGAACGCGCCGCGCGGCGCGTGGCCAATCCGAATCTGCGCGACATGTTCTCGCTCGCGGAAGACTATCGGATCATGGAAGTCGTCGCGCCGACGAGCCTGCACGGCAAGACGCTGGCCGAGGCGGATCTGCGCAAGAAGTTCGACATCCTCGTGTTGGCGGTTCGCGAAAAATCGGATGAAAAGTTCCGCTTCCTGCCGAACCCCAACATCATCCTGCGCGCTGACGAGGTGCTGATGGTGCTGGGCCGCGAATTGGACCTCGCGCAGTTCGTCGCAACCTGATTCAATATCAGTCCAACGATCGAACGACGCCGTCTTCGGCGGACCGCTGTTAATCGCGGGTGGCGGCCGGTCAGCCGATTCCCCCTACATGTTTTCGAGTGCCTCCCTTGGCGAGTCCGTCGCGATCTCGGCGCGCTTCGCGCCGCGCGTCCGCCGGCTTGTCTCCGCGATGTCGCACACGACCCGACTGACCTCGGCAGCCGACGATCAGGGGCGTTGCGCGCGTCTGGCCCCGGCCGAGCCGATTGACGTTGCCCTGGTCGGGCGAGGGTGGCGCACCAGCGGCGTGCTCTGCGATATCGACGCGCGCGGCGCGCGGTTGTCAGTGGACGATCCACCACCTGCCGGAAGGGCGCGGCTGTCGATTCGGCTGGCGACCGGCGTGTGGGAGGGAAGCGTGGAAGTGGACGGGCGACAACGGTTGGGATTGTCGGAAGCGATGGTAGTCGATGTGCGTTTCTGCGATACGTTTGGCCTCCGCGAGGTGGCCGGCGCGTCCGCGGCGGTTGGAGCGGTCTGATGGCGGCGATTCGTGTGCTAGTCGTAGATGACAGCCCGTTTATTCGATCGATTCTGAAGAGTTCGCTGGGCGCCAGCCCGGAGTTCGAGGTCGTTGGGGAGGCGTGTGACGGCGTCGAAGCCGTCGCGGCGATTCAGCGCCTGCGTCCTGATGTGGTGACGCTTGATGTTGAAATGCCGAACATGAACGGGTTGGGCGTCCTTGAGCGCGTGGCGGGCAAGCTGCCGGTCTCATTTCTAATGGTTTCTACGCTGACGACGCGCGGCTCCGGCATCACGCTGGAAGCGCTGCGCCGCGGCGCGATCGACTTCATTACCAAGCCGGATCACGGCGGGGCTTGCGGAATCGACTTTCGGCGTGAGCTGCACGCCAAGGTAAAGGCGGCTTGCGGCGCCAAGGGCAAGGTCCGCGCGATCGTTACTGGCGGGCAGGAACAGGCGCCGACGCTGCCGCCGTGCCACGTGCGCGGTTGGCTGGTAGCGATCGGGATCAGCTGCGGTGGCCCGCAAACACTGCACCAGGTGCTGCCGGCGTTCCCGAGCGATTTCGTTCCGATTCTCGTGACGCAACACATGCCGGCCGGCTTTACGAAGGCGTTTGCCGCCAATCTCGATCAGGCCTGTGCGATGCGCGTGGTGGAGGCGGAAGAGGGAATGAAGATCCAGCGCGGCGTGATCTACATCGCGCCCGGATCGGCGCACCTGAAGCTTCGCCGAACGGGCGTCGAGCTGCGATGTCACCTCGACGCAGGGCCACGGGTTTCCGGTCACCGCCCGTCGGCGGATGTGATGATGGCGTCGGTGGCGGAGCAATGGGGGTCGCGTTCGGTAGGCGTGATCATGACCGGCATGGGGCACGACGGCGCCGAAGGTCTGGGAAAAATGGCGGCGCACGGGGCATGGACGATCGCGCAGGACGAAGAATCTTCGATTGTGTTCGGGATGCCGAAGGTGGCGATCGCGAGCGGATGTGTAAACGAAGTGCTGCCGATGCAGCGGATTCCCGCCGCCATTGCGAAGTGTCTTGGAAAGCCAAAGCCCGCGGGCGCTTCGTCCGCCGCGCAGACCTGAGCAGGTCCGAGGAAACAGGGGCGGCGGTCGCCCCGAGGCGAATCAACCCGTCACTCTAACC
>JAGQOO010000236.1 GCA_020427345.1 Phycisphaerales bacterium
CGCGGCCCGGCGCGCGGGCGCAAGCGATCTGGCGGACTGGTTAGTCGAGCGGGACGCGCGCTAGCTCACTCATCTCGTTCTACACAAGAAAAGAACCAGGCGGCGGCCCCCTCCCGGGTTAAGCCGCCGCCTGGTTGAGAGGAGAGTCATCCGCGTCTGTTACGGGCAGGGCGTTCCGAACAGGGCCAGCAGGCCCGCCAGGTCGCCGAGGTCGATCGTGCCGCTGTTGTCGAGGTCGGCCGCTTCGATGAAGTTCGCGTCGCCGGTCGAGGCGCCGAACGCCGAGAGCAGACCCGCGAGGTCGGCCAGATCGATCGTGCCGCTGTCATCGAGATCGCCAACGCAACCCGTCTCGCCGCCGCTCGCGTCGACACTGCCGGTCTGGCCGGCGTAGTTCGTGGGCGAATTGGCCGCGACGATACCGCCGTCATTCATCGAGTTGATGCCGTCGGTCGGCACGGCGCCGAAAGTGAAGGCGTCAAAGGCGCCATAGCGAACCGTGTCTCCCGCAGTGTTGAAGAACGGGAGCAGTCCGACCGGGATAATCTGGTCGGGCGTCGGAGCGCCGGGCAGGTCGGCGAACGACTGCGTGGCGAACAGCAGGTGGCGATTGGAGGTCGGGGCGACAACATTGCTCGCAATCGTGAATGAATGAGCCAGGCCGTCGGACGAGACGAGTTTGCCGCCGGTACCGATTTCGCCGGGCGTCCCATTAGCCTCGCGCAACTCGACGAACTGAATCGTGCCGTCGGCGTTGCTGAAGACCTCATTGACGTCCCACGTGTGGCCGCCGCCAAACGCGGTTGCGCAAATGCCGACGCACAAAGCAGTTGCAGTGAGTCCCCTTCTCATGACGACGCTACCTCCTGAGTCGATTTTTCGTTGGTTCAGCAAGCCCCCACTTCGGGTGGGGCGGGCTTGCGAGACTTCCACGCATACCGATGTCCCGACGGGCCGTGGCCATGGCAGGCGCCATCGATTTTTCTCTTTTTGTTTTAGAAAATCAATAACTACGGCTTGGGCGAGGCTGGACCCTGAACGGGGACCCCGTCGCGGTACTGGACTCGGCATCGAAAACAGCGACCGTCCGAAATCATGGCAGTGGCACAGGAGGCGCACTCGTCGGCCTTTTCCGCCGCCCGACGCAGGACCGCCATCCAATGGGCGGCTCCTGCACAGTCGTCTTGGCCGTGGAACTCGCGATTTCCGACATGCCCGGTCCGGCAGTCGGGACACCAGCGCTCGGCGTACGACTGGCCGGGCGGCGGCCTGACCTGGTCGCCTTTGGCCATCGAGTAGCAGACCCGCGAGAAATACCCGCGCCCATTAATGAACCCCATGTGGCATTCTTCGCAAAAACCGCCAGACTTGAGGGCGGCTTTACAGCTTTCACACCGCGTCTTCGCGGGATCGATTTCGTGGCCGTGCAGGTCGAGCGCTTCGAAGAGCATGATGGATTTGATTTTGACACCGCCGTAGTACCCGACCTCGCACTTCGGGCACCATCCGTCAATCGCCCGGGCTTCCACGCAGCGGCAAACGTCCGCCGGATGTTCCTCGGGCGGATGGACCATGAGCAGAATGGAGAGGCGCAATACTAAAGCGATCACGACAGCACCCTTCGCGGCAGGTCAGGCGCGACGGTTACGAGTCGCCACGCCGATTTCCGAGCCACCAGCATAGCGTATGTGCCAAGGCGGCTATTGGCATTGCGGGCAGGGCTGAACTCCGTTAGCGCAGGCAGTGCAAGGCTGGATGCGCTCGACGAAGCCGGTTCCGGTGCATTTCGGGCACCGTAGGGAACCGGTTCCGCCACAGGGATCACACTCGACCTTTCCGCGACTGCAGTCCGGGCAGGCCACGATCTTGAAGATGGGCGTCTTCAGGCCGTTGCCGCGCCGCCACCCGGATTGCTTGCGGACTTTGCCATCGCCCCCGCAATTGCGGCACTCCCGCTTGCCGGTTCCGTAGCACGCGCGGCAGCGAAACATGCCGTGCACGCATTCCGGGCATTCGACCGACGCGCGCACCTTGAGCTCCCCGCCACACGCGGCGCACGTCACGGTTCCCGAGCCGCCGCACATGCCACATGGTGGCGCCGGCGTGTTCGAAAAAAGGAGCGTGCTGCGGCGTTTGCCGGTCGCTGCGCGCGGTGCGGGCGCCGGAGCGCGCTGCTGCTGGGTTGTCGCGGCGGGCCTTGGCGGTTCGATGTCGGCGACGGCGGTCGGCGTCATCACGATCGCGTCGCGCGATTCGGGTTGTACGACGTTGAGCTTTTGTTCAGGGCGCGGTTTTCTGAGCAACTCCCCGCCCAAAATGATGCCGGCGGCGACCACGACCAAACCAGCGATCAGGGCCCAGGTCGGCACACCGCGCGGGTCCTGTGTAACGGGCGTCCTGCGCGGATGGGTGGTCGGGTCGGGCGGATTACAAACGGGGCACAGCCGCGCCGGTTTCGGCGGCATGGGGGACCCGCAGTTGGGGCAGTAATCCGCTTGCATGTTGTAGTCTCGACGTGCGTAAGACGAGCGAACTCGTCCCAATATAACCGAGACCCGCCGGGCGGTCGCTACCGAATCGGTTTGGACGCGAATTTTGTAATGGGGAATGGGGTGGCGGCGGCGCCGGGCGGGGAGATACACTGTGCGGGGTTCACTTCTGTAGAAGAGTATCCGGATGTCGCAATTGGAAAAGGTCGTTGTGGCGTGCCAGTGCGGAGCGCGCTTGCGTGTGCCGCCGGAGGCCGTCAACCGGCGCGCGAAGTGCCCGAAGTGCGGCGAATCGACGCGTTTGCGCCCGGTGAGCGCCGAGGCTGTGGGCATTGACGCGCCGTCGGCCGCGGCAACGCTGGCTGCGCCCCACGATGATCGCATACGGGTCTCTTGCGCCTGCGGCAAGCGCTTGGCGTTCCCGGCGTCGGCCGCCGGCCGCAAAGCGCGCTGTCCGAAGTGCGCGGCGGTCGTGAGCATTCCCGGACCGGCCGCAGAGTCGCCGACGGAATCGATCGACCTGTTGAGCGCCCTCGCGCAAGGCGAGGCGCTGGGCGAAGACGAAGTCCTGCGCCTCGCGCCGCCTGCGGAGGTCCCGCGCGAGCGCGTAGCGGCCCCGGTTGTCGATGATGGTCGGCCGAAGGTGAAGTGCCCGGTTTGTCGGCGCGAATGGCCCGCGCGCTACAAGATTTGCACGGATTGCGGGGTCGATATTCGCACCGGCCGTCCGCCGCTGATTTCGCAGCAGGAGAGCCTGAATCAGGTTTACGCGGCGACCGAGTCGATCCTGGCCGTCGTCAGTTGGATCATCCCGCTTGGGTTCCTTCCGGTCGCGTCAGAAGCGTTCGGCATGCGAAAGCCATGGGTCGTGCGCGGCCTGTTGGCCGTTACCTGTGCGATCAGCATATGGTTCATGGTCGCCTTCATTTACAACAACGACCGATTTGACCAGCCGAATAACCCCGCGTTGGCCCGGTACATGCTGTGGGGCGGCGAGGGGAGCGAGCCGGCCAACGACTCGGCGGCGCTGGCGTCGGACGCCGAACCCTTCACCGCGCCGACGGAGCCCGCGCCGGCGCCCGAAGTCGCCGTATTGGATGCGAACAGCATTGATGGAAACCAGGTCGAGGCGTTGCGCCAACTCATCGCCGCGCGGGCGAGCGAACAGTTCGGTGACGCCACCGAGTATCGCGGTTCTCAGTTGTTTACCCATCAGTTTCTGCACGCGGACCCAATGCACCTGATCGGCAACATGTTATTCCTCGCCGTGCTCGGATCGCGCGTGAACGCGATGATCGGCAACATCCTGACGCTGCTGCTGTATCCGATTCTTGGACTCATCGCGGCCCTTGCGCACCTTGCGTCGGTCTCGGACGGGCCGCTGAGTCCCATGCTTGGCGCATCCGGCGCGATCATGGGCCTGGCGGGTATGTACATCGTGTTGTTCCCGGCGCACAAGGTGCACGTCGCGACGTGGTGGCGCCTGGGTCTGCTGTACGGCTTTCGACTCAACATGGGGATTCATCAGGTGCGCGGCTTCTGGGTCGTGGCGTTTTACATCGCGTTTGATGTTGTTTACACGCTACTGGGCGCTGAAGACGGCGTCGCCCACTGGGCGCACCTCGGCGGCTTCATCGCCGGAGCCGTGTTCGCGCTCATTCTGCTGTTTTCGCGCGTTGTTAATGCTCGCGGCGGCGATTTGATCTCGATCGTGCTCGGATCAAAGGCCCGCGCGCTGCTCGGTGAGCCGAACCGCAAGGAACTGCCGCTCTGGTAGTTTTCAAAACTCCCTCCACGCGTGCGGCGCGTTTCACGCCGCGTCGACGCGGCTATACTCCGCGCAGACGCCTGCACAGAGGAGAGCCATGCCGTCACCGATCGCCAAACGTGTCGCGGCCGCCGTCGAGAGCGCTTCGTGGATTCGCGAGATGTTCGAGCGAGGCGTGCGGCTGAAAGCCGAGCGCGGAGCGGATCGCGTGTTCGATTTTTCGCTGGGCAATCCGAACGCGCCGCTGCCGCCCGCGTTTTATGACGCGCTGAAGACGGTCGCGGGCGAGCGCAATGACACGCTTCACCGCTACATGCAGAACGCCGGCTTTCCCGAGACGCGCGCCGCGATCGCCGCGTACCTGTCGAAGGTGTATCCGCTGGAGTTCGCGGGCAATGACCTGATCGTAACGAGTGGGGCGGCCGGCGCGACGAATGTCGCGCTCCGCGCGATCCTCGAACCCGGCGACGAGGTCATCGTCAACGCCCCGTTCTTTCCTGAGTATCGCGCGTATATCGAAAACGCCGGCGGGACGATCAAGGTCGTTCCGACGGATGACGATTATCAGCTCGATCTCGGCGCGATCGAGGCGGCGTTGTCGCCGAAGACTCGCGCGATCATCGTCTGCTCGCCGAACAACCCGAGCGGCGCGGTCTACCCCGACAGCGCGCTCGCCGCGCTCGGCAAACTGCTCAGCGCCCAGGACACTGACGACTCGCCGATCTA
>JAGQOO010000237.1 GCA_020427345.1 Phycisphaerales bacterium
GACACTCGACCCGAGTTTCGCGCACGATCGCCAGCCGCGTGAGCAGGGGCGGATCAGGGATGTCCACACCGCCAACGGTCGTTGCGGGGCGCGATCGGCCGTTCAGATCCGGAGATCGCGAAGGGCGGGGTTCATTCACACGTGTTTCCAAACGCGCCCAGCAGCCCCGCCAAATCGCTCAGATCGATGCAAAGGCTATGGTCGAAATCCGCGCCCGCGATATAGGCCGGCTCGCCCGCGCAGTACCCGAACGCCGCAAGCAGGCCGGCGAGATCGCCAAGATCCACCGATTGATCGCCGGTGACGTCAAACGGGCAGACGGCGCAGGCGCCGGTCGTGATTCGATCCACCTGCAGGCCGTATTCGTTCCGCGTGTCAGAAGCCAGGTGGACGCGGGCCAGCACCGCCACCGCTTCGGTCCCGCTGTTCGTGTAGGAAACCGTTTCGGAGTCGCCGGCGGAAGTCGATTCCTGAATCGGCGCTTCGTCGCACAGCAGATACAGCCCGAGATCGATGTCGCCCCAAGCCGCATTGTGCGTCAGCGTCAACGTCACGGTGTCACACGGATTGACAATCACGCCGTACCAGTCTTCATCCTGGCGTTTGACGACAAGGCCGCTGTTCATCCCATCCGGAATCGGCGCGGCGACGTAGCAATTGTCGTTGTTCTCGAAGCCGTCATCCGGGCCGATATTCAGATCGCCGCTGATGAGGTCATACGCGTTACGAAATTTTCCATAGACCCCGGCGGTGGAATCACAACCCGGCGCAACGGCGGCGTATGCGTGACCGATGAACGCCTGGTTCGAAACGCGGTACAACCCTGACCCCGACGTGCTGAACTCGACCTTGCCGTCGGTCTGAAAGTCGATCGGATAAAAGTCGGCCCCGAAAGTGTTGCCGGCCATTCGAACGCCGAACATGATTCGCTTGAAACTGCCCATCGGGTGATGGATGCCCGCGACCTGTGTATCCGCCGTGACGTTGTCGGTATCCCACCCCGCCCACGTCAGCCCGTTCGGCAGTGCGCCTTCGATGAGAATCAGCGAGAAGTCCGTGCCGGTCGTGCCGGGTTCGGAGTTGATCAGGTTGGCGTAGGTCGACTGCGGTACCGTGGACAGCGACGGCGCCACGCCGTTGCAGACGCTCGTCTGATAGAACCAGTACACGGTCGCGCTTTCCGCTTCCGATTGAACACTGCAACAATGCTGGGCCGTGTACAGGTACGGCGTCATGTCCCCCGCCGCCGTCGCCAGCAGGGTTCCACAACAGATGTGC
Organism: Phycisphaerales bacterium; assembly: GCA_020427345.1. Taxonomy (GTDB): domain Bacteria; phylum Planctomycetota; class Phycisphaerae; order UBA1845; family Fen-1342; genus DSPM01. The sequence goes on from JAGQOO010000237.1 coordinate 1,279, forward strand.
ATTTGCCCCGTTGTCGCGTTGTCACCGGACTCAATGTACGTAACGCGGGCGGTCGCGTTGTGCAGCGGATCCCACGCCGGGAAGCATGTCACATCGCTGTGACACGGTCCGACGCGCGTGGCGAATTCGTCGAACGGGCGCGGCCCGGCCGGCGCGAAAATGTCGCGATAGATGTGCGTCAGGTGCGAGATGACAAATGGCGCCTCGGCGGGGCCGTCGGCGGGCGGCACATATGCCACGAAAGCCGCATCGCCTTCGAGATTCGTCGTCCAGAAATCGCCGTGACCGAAGGGCCCGGCGCCGTGGAACACCTGGCGCTGCGTTGGGGCGGAGGCTGACCACACCCACAACTCGGCGCCCGGCGGCAGGGCCGCTTGCTCAAAGCGCAGCTTGACGCCATAGGCCGTCGGCGACTCCACTCGCGCGAGCCAGATCAACGCGCCGGTCTCCGTGCGCGTCCAGCCGTCGGCCAGGTCCGCAAGCGTTACACCCAGCGCACGACCGACACCGCCCGGCAAGCTCGCGACAACAACTGTATTGGGATCAACCGCCGCGCGATCCGCGGCGCGCAGCGCCTCGTTATCCAGCGCCGGCAACAGCACCCACGCCGCCTGGGCATCCGCGTTCTCGGTCAGAGAATCGATGATCGAGGGCGCATCGGCCTTGGTTTGCGTGGCCTGCGTATCAACGACCATCGGGGTGTATACAGCGGACCCGACTGTGCGTGTCGCGCTCTGCGCAAGTGTGATGGGCGCTGCGCAGCCGACAAGCAACACAGCCACCACGCCGGTCCGAAAATAACCGGGAACACAACTCATACTGTTCGCCTCCTCCATTCCACGGTTCAGTCCGTGTCCCGTGGACGCCTGCCCGGCATTCTAGCCGCGCGAATCGCATCGTTTGAAGCGCGGCGACGGCTTCTTTCTCGCCTTTTTCAACACAAATTCCACTGATTCGCCCCTGCGGACACATTATAGGAACCGCAAATGCGTTGGAGTTGCGGCATTCGTTTCCTATAATGCGTTCCTCAGACGCAACTCGTCGGCGACTACGTCGCCGCGGCGGTCGCACTGGAGGGTCGACCGCAACCGGCTGTAGGGAAAGGAGCCCCCGACTTTGTCAGCGATTCGCTGGCGCGCTCGCCGCGCGCTCGGGATATCTGTCTACGCGCTCGTTCTTACCGGCTTGCTGCGCGCCGACAACCCGGCGCCAAGCCTTGAGCGCGGCGCCATCGACGTCTTTTCGAACCAACTGCCTGCGAATGCCACCTTGTCGCCTGGCTACTATGTCGTCCGCCTGAGCCATGTGGTGTCAGCGACGGGTCGCGCTGCGCTCAATGATGTCGGCGTTCAGTTGCTTGACGCGCTCGGCCCGGACGCATGGCTCGCAAGATTCGACCTGGCGATTGACACAAGCGAGCTCGACATCATCTCCGGCGCGTGGGCGTACGTCGCCGACGCCCGCATTTCCACTGACTTGCACAACGCCGTGGCCGCGCAGCCGGGCAATGCGCCGATCGTCGTGGACGTCACGCTGTTCGAGCAATGCGACGAGGTCGCCGTTACCAAGGCGTGCGCGGCGCGGGCCGGCGCGCCGCTTCGATCGGAGCGCATCGGCGACAACCTGACGCTGACCTTCGCCACAGACATCGCCAACGCCGAGTCTCTTGCGACGATCGAAGATGTGCAGTTCATCGAACCCGCTCCGACACCCTCCATTCGCAACAACGACGCGCGGTGGACCGTTCAATCCGATGTTCCGAATCACACGCCGTTCTACGATCACGGACTCGCCGGCTACGGCGAAATCATCGGGATCGTTGATCATCAGATCGACATGCGACACTGCTCTTTTGCGGACGAGGAAGGCGTCGGCGCCTTTCATCGAAAGCTCATCGCGTATTTCTCGCAGCCGGGTTCACTGCGGCACGGCACACACGTCGCCGGTATCGCCGCGGGCGACGGCGGCGATTTCAACACGCGCCGCGGCGTCGCGTACGAGGCCCGTATCGCATACTCGCCCATTCCGAGTTTCAATGAGACCGGCGTGCTGGAGACGCTTGCGCGTCACTCTTCGGTCGGCGCGCGAATCCACAACAATAGCTGGGGCGACGACACCACAGGCGCTTACAACGCGTTGCCGCGCGCGATCGACAGTTACATGTGGGAACACGAGGACGAGCTCGTCGTGCTGGCGATCACAAACGACGACATCATCCGCAACCCGGAAAACGCCAAAAACGCGATCGCCGTTGGCGCCGCGGATCATTACCCGAATGAGAACACACACTGTCGCGGCGGTACCGGGCCGACGCTCGACGGTCGCCGCAAGCCGGATGTGATGGCGTCCGGGTGTTCGGTGCTGTCGTCCGCCTACTCGACGGACTGCGGGGCGCGTGTGCTCGACGGCACGTCGATGGCGGCGCCGGCGGTGAGCGCGGCGGCGGCGCTCATTCGCGAGTATTACCGTGACGGGTATTACCCGACCGGTCGGCCGAATCCGAATCACGCTATCACGCCTTCAGGCGCCCTGCTCAAAGCCACGCTCATCAATTCCGCTCAAGACATGATCGACGTCCTCACCTATCCCAGCCCGCAAGAGGGTTGGGGTCGAGTCGTCGCGGACGAAGCGGTCTACTTCCCCGGCGACTCACGGACGATGCAGATTGCAGATGTCCGCAACGCGGATGGCATCAATACAGGCGAGTCGTTCGTGCGGGACATCGTCGTCGATGCGTCCGATGAGCCCCTGCGCGTGACGCTGGTTTGGACCGAGCCACCAGCCGCCGCCGGCGCGGCCGCGGCGACGGTCAACAATCTCGACCTGATCGTGACCGGCCCGGATGGAAGCGTGTTTCCCGGCAATTTGTTCGCCGGTGGCGTTTCGAACGAAGGCGCGACGTTTGACCCGATCAACAATGTGGAACAGGTGATTGTCACTACGCCGCCGATCGGGCTGTGGCGCATCGAAGCGCGCGGAACCGCCGTCGCCGTCAGGCCACAGGGTTTGGCAATCGTAGCGTCGGGCGCACTCGCGACGGAACCCGGCATCGACGTGGTATTTGTGCAGCCGCTACCGGAAAGCGCGCCGTCCGATCAGCCTGTTCCCGTCGACATCGAGGTATTCGACGATCGGCCGAGTCCGGGACCGTTCATCCCGACCATCTCCTGGCGCGTCGGACCGAATCGACCGTTTGTCTCAATCCCCATGCAGCCTTTCGGCGCGGGCTGGCGGGCCCTGCTGCCGGGCGCCGAATGCGGCGACGCGCCGCAGTGGCGCCTCAACGTCGTTTCGGGCGCCGACGCGTTCACCTGGCCGGCATCGCCTTTGGAAACGTACACATATGAGGTCGGTGAACTGACCGACATCCTCAACGACGATATGGAAATCGATCGTGGATGGACGGTCGGATCTGCGACCGACACCGCTTCGGCCGGTGTATGGCTGCGCGGCGCGCCGGTCGCGACGATGTCCAAACCCCCCGGCGACCATACCGCCACCGGCGTTTCCTGCTGGGTCACCGGAACCGCCATCCAGAACGGCTGGGCAGGCGACTACGACGTGGACGGCGGCGCGACGACGCTGACCTCCCCGCCGATCGACTTGTCGCACACGCGGCGCGCGACAATCAGCTATTGGCGCTGGTACTCGAACAAGTCCGACGGCGCCCCCGCGGACGACACGCTCCT
>JAGQOO010000238.1 GCA_020427345.1 Phycisphaerales bacterium
CCCGCTGGACCGTGTGGGGCTGGTCGTAAACCGGTTCCGGAAGGGCGCTCAGAGCTTTACACCGGAGACGATCGCGAAGGAGCTTCGGCGGGACGTGCTGGCGGTTATCCCAAGCGACTTTGTCGCCGTGAACCGAAGCTTGGACACGGGCAATCTGTTAGGCGACCGCAGCCCGGTCCGGTCGGCCATCGCGAAGCTGGCGGCCATGCTGGTCGGTGTTTCCGCGAATGGCGCCGAGGAGCCGAAGCGCGGCGGGGGCTGGTTCAAGAAGCTCGGCCTGGGCGCCTGATCAAAAAAGCATCCGCGGTGAAGCCGACTTATCGGCCCCACCGCGGACACCGGGGAGAGGAGGAGAAGCAAGTTACGCTGCTCCTGATACGCTGCCCGACCCAGGCGAGTTCGCGCCAATTCTCATTTTCTGAAGATTCTCGGAAGGATCAGGTTGGCCTGGGGCTGGCCAAGCCGCTATTCTGAAGGCTGTGGAGGGTGGACAAGGAAGTCCCCGCGTCATTTCAAGCCCGTCCACACCTTTCGCCCTCGACCCCCGTTTCTGATGTCGTTGGCGGATCACACGGATTCTTCCAGCCGTTTTGAATCCAATGCAGGGGTGTTCCATGTCCGGTTCGGTTTACAACTTGCACAATCACACGCCGTTTTCGGACGGCGCATACACAGTCGACGAGTTGGTCGAGGCACACCTTGACCTTCACCTCGACATCGACGGCATCGGTATGTCCGACACGCTGTTCCGCACGCCTTCCTCGCGTGAGGTCAGCAACGAGCGGGATTTCGAACGCGTCTTCGCCGGCGAGACCAGCGCCTATCTGGCCGAAACCCGGGCTGCGGCCGAGCGCCACGCTGGCTCAATCCGGGTTTTCTGTGGCTGCGAGATCAGTTGGCCCCTGAACAAGAACATGCTCGAACCGATGCGCCGGATGGTCAGCGGCTTCGACTATGTGTTGTTCGAGAACGTCGATTGGAACGGGCTCACGACGCTGGCCAGTCAGTCCCGCCGCTGGCCATGCCCGATTGGGCTCTCGCACACGGCCGTAAACGTTCACTTTCCGAATACGTCGCAGGACCAGGTGGTTCGGACGATGGCGAACGCCCGCATTTTCTATGAAGTCAACTCGATCCACGTTCCGCTGCTCGAATCGGATCGCTGGTTCAACGTCCTGCCGCAACATCGCGTGATGGTGGCCATCGGCACCGATACGCATGACGATCTCCATTGCCTGTCTGAGATTGCCCCGATGCTGGAGTTTGTCCGGCGGAAAGGGCTGACGGATCGCATGTTGGAGCCCCGCCCGCGCGGGGACGCCGTCGCGGCCGAGTAGCGGAGCGACAGCCACGACTGACAAAACACCGGCCTTCGCCCTGCGCATCCTGGCGATAGAGCCTTATTACGGTGGCAGCCACCGCGCGTTTCTCGACGGTTGGGTCGCGCGTAGCCGGCATCATTTCACGCTGCTGACCGCCCCGGCGAACAAGTGGAAGTGGCGTATGCGGCATTCCGCCGTCACGTTCGCTGCGGAGGCGCGCGATCTTGTCGCCGCCGGACAAGCGTGGGATCTCGTGTTTTGTTCGGCGATGCTGAATGTGGCGGAGTACCGCGGCTTGGCGCCTCGGGCCGTTCGCGAACAGCCGGTGGTCGTCTACTTTCACGAGAATCAACTCACGTATCCGGTCCAATTCGAATCGGAGCGCGACTATCACTTCGGCTATACGAATATGACTTCCGCCCTCGCCGCGACAAGCGCGTGGTTCAATTCGCGATTCAATCGCGATTCGTTCCTGACGGCGCTGCCGGCGTTTCTGAAACGCATGCCGGACAATCACATGCCGCAAGCGCCAAGTGCGATTCTGGCCAAGTCGCGTATTGAGTCGCCGGGGATTCAGATGATCACGCCGCGCGCGGAAGCGCGGCGCCCCGGTCCGGCGCGATTGCTGTGGGCAGCGCGGTGGGAACATGATAAGAACCCGGGCCTGCTGTTCGACGCGCTTCGCGTGCTCAAGAAGCGTGGCTTGGTGTTTCGCGTAAGCGTGATCGGCGAGCAATTTGAGCGCGAGCCGCCGGAGTTTGCCGCCGGGCGGCGCGATCTGGCGGAGTTTGTTGACCTCTGGGGCTTTCAGCCGACGCGGGCGGCGTACGAAGACGCGCTGCGCGACGCGGATGTGTTCGTTTCAACCGCCGATCACGAGTTTTTCGGCATTACGGCGGCTGAAGCGATGCTCGCCGGCTGCTACCCGATGCTGCCCAATCGTCTCGCGTACCCGGAACTGCTTGAGGGATTATCGCCCGATGCCGCTGACGCATTTGTTTATGAAGGCGGCGCCAATCGACTCGCCGATCGGCTGGAGGAGTTGATCCGCCGAATTGCGGCGAATCAGTTATGGGGCGATGCGCCGCGCGGGTTGTCAGACGCGATGGCGCGTTTCGTATGGGACCAGCGCGCCGCCGCGCTTGATAACGCCCTGGAGACCGTCGCCGCCGGTGGCGACGAGCGTGATCGCCCGCCTAGCATCGGGTGAGATGATCCCCGAGCCAGACCAATACGGCCCATACGTCTGGGCGCTGATCTGCGAGCCGCGGCTTCCGGCGTTGCACGAGCCGCGTCCGAATCGTGCCGTCGCCGACCTGCTGAACGGCGACGCGGCGCGGCTGTTCGGCATCACCCCGACATGCGACAAGGCGGCGATGCGCCTTTGTGTGGCGGCGCTGTGGATGTATCACGACTGTTTGGACGAAGCGCACGACATCGTGCAGCGCGACGATTCGCGTATCGCGGCGCTGTTGCACGGCATGATTCACACGCGCGACGGCGACTACGCGAACGCGCGACTCTGGCGGCGGCGGGCGGGGCGGTTCCCGTTCTTCGGCCGCTTGAGCGAAGCCGCTTGCGAGGTGGCGTGGGACTTGCCGGGCATCGACACTGCGCGGCCGCTGGGCTTCGGCGAAGGCTGGGACGGCGAGCGCTTTGTCGACATCTGCCGCGACAGCCTCCACTCCGACGAGCCCGACCAAGTGACGTGCCGCCAGGCGATGTTGCTGGAATGGCGTCTGGCATTTGACTATTGCTATCGCCAGGCGACCGGGCTGATTTAGCCACTCCCTCCCTTCTTCAATTGTCCCCGCGATTGCGTTGAGGGCGCCGCCGCGTATAGTAGCGCCGGGTTTGGGCTGGCGCGGCCCCCCAAGAGTTCCCCTCAATTCCGGTGACGCGTGTGATGATGGCAAGAGCTTCGGCGGCCCAGCGCCGCTGGTTGCTGGCGGCTTTGTCGCTGGCGGCCTGTGTTGGTTTCGCTCAGGCGCAGGACGACGCGGCGGCGCTGGACGGCCGTCCCGTGCTGCGGGTCGAAGTCAGCGGCTTGGAGACGATCAGCGAGGGCTTTGTCCGGCGGGCGGTAAAGACCCGGCCGGGGCAGAACTTCTCCGCCCGGCAGCTGCGCGAGGACTACCAGGCGCTGGTACGAACCCGGAAGTTTCTCATCGTGCAGTTGACCCCGACAGCCGAGGGGGAGGGGGTCGTCGTTCGCGTTGAGGTGCGCGAGAAGCCCGAAATCGCGGGCGTAGAGATCGACGGCAACAAGCGGTTTACGGATGACCAGCTTTTCGCCGAGGCGATCGTCGTCGCCGGCGCCCCGATCGATCGATACGACATCGCCCGCAGCCGCGACAATATCCAGCAGAAGTACCGCGCCGCCGGCTATTACTACGCGAAAGTCGAGGTGGATGAGGACGCGCTTGAAAAAGAGCGGCGCGTCGTGTTTCGCGTGACGGAAGGCCCGCGCGTAAAAGTGCGGAAAATCCTGATCGAAGGGGCGCGATCGTTCGCCGATCCGGTGTTGCGGTCGAAGATCCGCACCGAGACGTACATCTGGTTCCTGCGGGTTGGGGCGTTGGACATCGATCAGGTGGAACGCGACGCGCAGTCGCTGGAGGCCTTCTACCTGGATGAAGGCTATCTCGACGCGCGCGTCGGCTATCGACTGGATTTCGCCGGCGTCGATCGCACGGATATGACGCTTGTCTTCGTGGTCGAAGAACGCGCCCGCTATCGCGTCAGCGAAATTGTCGTCGAGGGCGCCGACATTGTGTCGGAAGAACGTATCCGCGAGGTCATGGCGGTGCAGCCGGACGGCGTGTTGCGGCGCGATTTGTTGCGGGCGTCGGTCGATCGAATCCGGGAGACGTATGGCGAGATCGGCTACATCGACGCGCAGGTCGACGCGGACTACGAGTTCCTGGAAGACGTCGAGGACGTGTGCCGGGTGCGGATTCGCATCGACGAGGGGGGATTGTCGCGATTTGGGGTGATCACGATTCGCGGCAACCAAAACACCAAGGACGAGGTGGTGCGGCGCGAATTGCGGTTCTATCCCGGTGAGCCGTTCAATACGGTCGCGACGAAGCGCGCGGAAACGCGCTTGCAGGAAACGGGACTATTCGACGAGGCCAAGATCACGCCGCTGAATGATCTGCGCGGCTATCGCGAAGCGCTGGTCGAGATCAAGGAAAGTCAGCAGGTGCGGTTCCTGATCGGCGGCGGCATCAGCACGGACAGCGGCGTCATCGGCTCTTTGACGATCGAGAACCGCAATTTTGACATCCGCGACTGGCCGCGCACCGCCGGTGAGTTCTTCCGCGGCCGCGCGTTTCGCGGCGATGGCCAGCGTCTGCTGTTTCAGGCGGAACCCGGCTCCGAGGTGACGCGGTTTCGGATCGACTTCACCGAGCCATATCTGTTCGACAGGCCGTTGCGGATGGACCTGTCAGCGTATCTGTTCCAGCGCGGTCGACAGGCGTACGACGAGCAGCGCCTGGGTTTTCGCGGCGGCCTGTCGAAGCGGTTTGAAGGCGGGCGGCTGGATGGCTGGGCGCTGGAAGGCTCGCTGCGATTCGAACAAGTGGACATTACGAACCTGCGTC